>NZ_JBLVOM010000236.1:76985-117714 GCF_053543775.1 Acinetobacter endophylla
CCTAAAATTTGTTCTGGTGACCAGTCCAAGCCAATCAAGTAATCAATATAAGCGAAGGCAAATGCTGTCATGGGTGATGAAGGACGGTACCGTCTTTGACTTGCAAATTTCGCTGCCTGTTGAGCTCTATATCCACGTTGCCCAGTATTTCTTTTTAATTCACGGTAGATGGTTGATCGTGAACGCCCTAACTCCCGAGCAAGGCTAGCGATTGAACTTTTACTTTTCAAAGTAGCATAAATTTCGTATCTTTCATCTTGAGAAAGTTGGGTGTATTTCTTCATTGTGTGCTTTCCAATTGCGAGTTGAAAAAGTCCAATGATTCTACGAATACACCTAACTTTTTCAACTAACTACAAATGTGTCGCACTTGAGATTTGAATCTGCGTTTCTAGAAAATTATCGTTTCACGACGATGGAATCGATTCCGCTATTTTGCAAGGTTTGCTGCGCGATAATCGCTGCTTCTGCAGAATCGTAAGGGCCTGAAACCACGCGATACCAGACTTTGCCATTTTCTACACTGCGTACCACATCGGCAGATAAACCATTGAGAATAATTTCGGCGCGGCGGGCATCGGCCTGATCTGGATCATCAAAGCTGCGAACTTGCAGAATATAACTGGCCGGAGCGGCAACGGGTGCTTCGCTGGCTTCTAAACCAGGCTCAGTTGTGGTCGCCTCAGGTGTAGCCACTTCAGGTCGAGGTGCTTCTACAATCACTACCGTATCCTGATTTTTGTTTTCAGGGACGGCCTGTTCAGGAATCGGCGTCACTTGCTGTTGTGGTAACAGGTCATAAAAACGATAATCTTTGTTGGTATCTTCTTCTTGGACAGATTCAGCACTTGTTTGAGTTTTCGGTTTAACCGGTTCCCATGGCTTCCAGAGCATCAGTGCCATCAAAAAACTTAACACGATTAAAATGATCACGAGTGTGCCGAGCCAGGTTGGAATAAGTGGCTTTTTAGGCTTATTCGGTCTTTCAGATACACCGCGTTGCGTTTTTCCAAACACTTGGGATTTTCCTCTTATTAATCGGGACATATAGAAAAGGCATAACAGCAGTTATACCCCTACTATCACTTCATCCTATGTGATCAGGATACAAAAGTCATCCTCTAGATCACAAATCACACAGAATTTTAATTTATCTGTATCTTCAAGCACATAGCTAAAGTTACAAAATGTCTGCTCAGCGGATAAACGGCAATGTTTTGCTTACATGCTCACTTCGAGCATAGCTCTTGTCTTGCATCAATGTAAAAGCAGTGCTTTGACTATTTACCTTCTTGCATCAATGTAAAAGCAGTGCTTTACATTTCTGCTTCGAGCCTAGCTCTCGCCTTGCGAGCATGCAAAACAGTGTTTTGCTTACATGCTCTCAGGAGCTGATACGCCAAGCAGTTCCAGACCGTTACGCAGTACCTGACGCACGTTCACTGATAACAATAAGCGTGCTTGGGTCAATTCAGCATCATCACCGAGTACTTTATTGTCGTTGTACCAGCCGTGGAATAATGCTGCCAGTTCTTTTAGGTAGTTACCGATTTGATGCGGCTCATAGCTGTTTGCAGCACGGACCAGAATTTCTGGATAGGCCGCCAGCTTGGCCAGGATTTCAGTTTCAGCATCAAGCTCCAGCTTAGCCGCTAAATTACGTGCCGCTGTAGCATCAAAGTTAACATTGGTAGAAGCTGCTTTTTCTAACATACGACAGATACGGGCGTGTGCATACTGGATGTAATACACGGCGTTGTCCTTGCTTTGTGACACAGCAAGATCCAGGTCAAAATCAATGTGCTGTTCAGACTTGCGCATCACGTAGTAAAAACGAGCGGCATCATTGCCGACTTCTTTACGCAAATCACGCAAGGTCACAAACTGGCCTGAACGGGATGACATTTGTACCATCTCGCCGCCACGCCATAGGCTCACGAACTGAACCAGAAGAACCGTTAATTTTTTCGAGTCATAGCCCAGCGCATCAATGGCCGCTTTTACACGTGCGATATAACCGTGGTGATCTGAACCCCAGATATCGATGATATCGGTATAGCCACGTTGTAACTTGTTCAGGTGGTAAGCGATGTCAGACGCGAAGTAAGTGGTCTGACCATTACGACGTTTCACGACACGGTCTTTTTCATCACCGAATGCAGTGGATTTGAACCAGATGTTGCCATCCAGTTCATACAGGAAACCACGCTGATCTAAGGTCTGTAAGGCTTCTTCAATTTTGTCTGTCAATGATTCTTCGCTGAACCATTGATTGAAGGTTACACCAAATTCGCCTAGGTCATCTTTAATATCATCTAAGATAGCTTTAAGCGCGGCTTGCAAGAATACGCGGTAGCCTGTGCCAATTAACGCTTGTGAATTAAAGATCAAACCATCGATGTGTTTTTCTTTATCGCCAGACAATACGACTTTATTACCATCTGCATCTAATTCAGCTGCAAACTGTACATCTTCAGGCACGTTTTTATACACGTCAGCCACAGGACGTACATAGGCGTCGCCATCCTGATCAATAATGCTTTGCGCGATTTCTTTAACGTAGTCACCTTGGTAGGCATTTTTCGGGAACACCAGTTCCTGACCCGTTAATTCTAAGTAGCGCAGATAAGTCGAAGTCGCCAGAATGTCCATTTGACGGCCAGCATCATTAACATAGTATTCACGATCGACTTTGGCGCCAGTCGCTTCAAGCAAGTTCGCAACCGTCATACCATACGCGGCACCACGACCATGGCCCACATGCAGGCTGGAGGTCGGGTTGGCAGACACGAATTCAACCTGGATACGTTTATCCGCATTGACCTGGGTACGACCATAAGTCGCCTGTTGTGCCTGGATTTGATCAAGGACTGCAAAGCGCTGGTCGGCATTCAGGAAGAAGTTAATAAAACCAGGACCGGCAATTTCTGCCTTGCTGATATCCGCCACTTCAGGCAGGGCAGCAAGAATTTTTTCCGCTAAATCACGTGGCTTCATAGCCGCAGCTTTCGACGCGATCATGGCAATATTCGACGCAAAGTCACCATGGCTTCGGTCTTTGGTACGCGTCAAATTACTTGTATTGTTCCAGTCAGATGGGAGTACGCCTTGTGCCTGTAAAGTGTGCACTGCATGATCGAGAGCTGCTTGTATTGCCGTATTCATAATCAGTCGAAAATAGAGATCGCAGAAAAACAGCAAATATAGCAAATTTCAGGCTGTTTAGGTAAAAGCATTTCTAGGGAATAAAAAGTAGAGGATCACTTCGTTAGAAGTTTTTGATTAAAGAAAGGGAAAATAACCGGATTAATCCCATGAAAATAAAACCAGTTTTTAGCTCAACATTTCAGATGAAAAAAACAATGCTCCACCGTACAGAATTTGGCTTATATTAGTCATCTGAAAACAGTAAAAAGAGCATGTCGTGGCTGCATCACAACGTCCGACCATTATCGGTCATATTCCTAAACTCCCTGCAAAATGGGCATTGATTATTGTGCCTTTTATCCTGTCCTGCCTGATGAGTGGCATTATTTCCATGATCAATATGCTGCGTAATCTTGGCTGGATTGATGGATTTATAGCACTCTGGTTTCATAACTGGATGATTTCCTGGGCGATTGCTTTTCCGATTGTAGTGACCTTATTGCCTTTTGTACGTAAATTCACTGGGCTATTGGTCGATATGTCCGGATCTCAGCCACCCAAATGATCATTTTTTAAATCTTAAATTTGATCTGGCTGGAGTCAATTCTTGGATATTTTAAAAGTCGGGATGTATGGGACGAATAGCGTCATCTTTAAATTAAATGCTCTACCGCCGCCCGGATAATCCCAAGCACCAGACCGATACAGGCACCGACCACGACTCCATTGACCCGGATCATATGCAGGTCGCCGCCGACTTCATTTTCAATCTTGTCGATCATCTCGCTTGAATCCCATTCGTGAATGCGCTCGCTGATAAAGCGAATGACTTTTTCACTGTACTGGTCACTCAGGTCAACCGCGATTCCGCTGAGACGTTTATTCAGCAGCTCACGTACCGAGGCATTTGAGATGATATTTTCTCCGACCTGTTGAATGGCAATTCTGAGATTTTCCGCAATACCAGAATCAGGTTTTTGCAAGTCTTCCTTGATCGCATCACATAAAATCACCACCGCACCGCTGATAAAATTCAGCACCTGTGGACTATCCAGTAAGGCATCTTTGGTTTCATTCAGACGCTGGCTGGCTTCACTATCGTTATCCGCCAGCTGTAACATCCAACTATGTCCCATGCTCTCAATTTTAAGTCGCCATGGATGATCTGGATCGGCCAGCATGGCTTCAACGCGCCCGATCACGGAATCAATACTGCGTTGCTGCACATCAATCCCGATCCAGCTAGCACCTTTGGCTAGCTTCCACACGCCCATTTCCTTAAACAGGTTACGGGTCAGCTCGCGGGTTTGTTCAGGATGCGAGGTCATCCAGGCATGCACCACATCCAGTCCGCGCTGTAGCACATCCTGATGGAAATCATTGTCCAGAACAGCATGCAGCATTTCGCTGGCCAAGGTATTGATCTGGGTATTTTTGACCCATTGCACGCTGTTGCTCTGGATAAATCCGGCAATCTGTTCCTGTCCGACAAATTCAAAGATTTTAGGAACCGTCTGCTGGATGACCTGAGTCACTTGGGCATTGTTTTGTGGATTGGCCAGCCAGCGCCCTGCAGCCAGACTCAGGTCGGTACTGTCCAGACTGCGTTGCACAATTTGCGGAGAAAGAAAATTTTCCTGCACAAAACGGCCCATCGACTCTGCAATACGAGCCTTGTTGCGTGGAATGATTTCGGTATGGTCACGTAAAAACTTGGGAATGGGCAATCTGCCAAAAGGGTTACGAAACAGCACGGTAATCGCATACCAGTCCGCCAGTCCACCGACCACACCTGCTTCTGCCGAGAGCATCAGAATATGAATGAGCCAGACATATTCTGGTAGCAGTTTGGCTGCAACCATCAATGCCAACCAGGTCAGTACGGCGACCACCAGGGCGATGGTCGCGAAACGTTTACTGCGTTGTAAGCTCGGGGAGATACTCTCTGTCTGCATAGATCATCCTGTCAGGAGGGATTGGCCGGTTGCGGTTGCAGCACTGCACCGGATGGACTTAAACCATATTTAGCCCCAAGTGACTGTAAAATCAAGCGGGCATCAAAAGCATCTTGAGGCGCCTGACTGGCCTTGAAGCATTCAATGGTGTAGGCCACCTGGGCAGGATCCAGAGTCACGGTATAAGGACGGTCATAGAATGGGTCCGGCCAGAATCCCGGATATCGGCGGTAATAGCCGTACGGATAAAAGCTCGGCGCCGGATAGACGATGGCTTGCCGTGGAGGTTGCTGGGTGCGGTTACTTGGATCATTCAGTACTCTGAAGAACTGAAAGCCATTTTGTACGGTAGTCTGTGCGGCTTTGAGCAGGGTAATTTCTTCCGCCGTTCCAAAACTCATGTTGGGGCGGGCCTGAAAGCTGATGCGGTAAGTGTTGCTATTGAGGGGAGTGGTACTGTAGCGACCTAACTGATCAAATGTTAAGGGCTTTGAAGGTGTCGTTGCACAGCCAGTCAGGCTGATGGCAGCAATCATACTCAATCCCAGTAGCATGTTTTTCATGTTCGATCTCCTGATGCAATGATCCAGTCCAAACAGCCGGTCTTAAAAAATCTTAAAAACTGCTATCGGGCTGGGTCAGGAAAGTAAGTTCTTCATCGGTCGATGCACGACCCAGAATCTGGTTTCGGTGCGGGTAACGTCCAAAGCGGTCAATAATGACCTTGTGCTTTTTCTCGAATTCCAGATTGGTCGGATTGCCCAGACGCTGAAACAGTTTTAAGGCGAATTCATGAATCAGTTTGGATTCGCTGTGCATAAATGGCATATACAGAAAGGCACGCTGTTCCGGACTGAGCTGTTGATCCAGGTTCAGGCTGATGGCTTCCTGAGCCAAGGCCAGTGCCAGACTGTCTTGGGCGAAAGCTTGGGGAGAATCACGGAATAAATTTCGTGAAAATTGATCTAGCACAATAATTTCGGCCAGCCGGCCTTCTGCGGTTTTACGCCAGCCCCAAAGTTCAGCCTGGGCTGCCTGCTGATGGGTGCTCATGAACTGCTGCGCAATACTTTGGTCGAATTCATGACTTTGGCTAAACCATAAGGGCTGGCTGTCCGCATGAAACCAAAAGTCTAAAATATCTTGATAATTCATAATATTTACAATTCATTAGCATCTATTTGTTAATAAAATCACAAATTTTCCATGTCTTATAGAGGAAGTTTGTGTTAAAAATTTGCCAAATTAAAAATCAATGGTTTGCCTGAAAACTAGGCAGCCTGTCATATGCCGGCACGAAATCACGTTATACTGATTAAACCGATGATTTTAATTTAATAATTTAGCCCCCTTAAGCGAGATTGTAATGAGTCAACCTGAATCGACTTCCCAAAATGTGTTACCGACCTGGGTCGAGTCGTCACTCATCAAAGGCATGTTGCGTGGTATCGAGCGTGAAAGCTTACGTATGCAAAGTGATGGTTTCCTGTCACAGGCAGCGCATCCTCGTGCCTTGGGTTCAGCCTTGACTCATCCACATATCACCACGGACTATTCTGAAGCATTGATGGAGTTTATTACTCCGCCACAGGACAGTATTAAAAAAGCGCTGGACTATCTCAGCGATATTCATGCGATTGTCCATCGTCATCTGGAAAATGATGAAAAGCTCTGGCCTTTGTCGATGCCGTGTATGCTGGACAGCCGCGATGACAGCATTCCGCTGGCACAGTATGGCAGCTCGAATATCGGCCTGTTTAAAACCTTGTATCGTCATGGTTTAGGCGTGCGTTATGGTCGCCGTATGCAGACGATTTCAGGCGTGCATTACAACCTGTCTTTCCCGGATCATCTGTTCGAGGCCTTACAACAGCAGGAACAGGACGAGGCGCTGCAAGCATTGAGCTTGCAGGATTATCGCAGTCATCGTTATATGGGCCTGATCCGCAACTTTATTCGTCTGACTCCACTGGTGATGTTCCTGGTGGGGGCCAGTCCGGCGGTTTGCCAGTGCTTTATGACTGGCCGTGATCATTTCTTGCTGCCATTGGTGAAAGGCACCTTGTATTCGCCTTATGCGACTGCGCTGCGTATGGGACGTTTTGGTTATCAAAACTCTGCGCAGAAACAGCTCGGTATTCACTACAATAATTTGCAGGACTATCTGGACGGGCTGCAAAAAGCCGTCAAAACGCCGTATAAACCGTTTAGTCGTCTGGGACTGGATGATGCCAATGGCCAGCCGATCCAGATCAATGATCATGTGCTGCAAATCGAAAATGAATATTACAGTCTGGTGCGTCCGAAACAGGTGCCGATCGCGGGTGAAACGCCGTCACAGGCACTGGAAAATCGTGGGATTGCCTATGTCGAGCTGCGCGCAGTCGATGTCAATCCATACAGCCCGATTGGCATTAATGAAGATACGGCCGGTTTCCTTGAAGTGGTAGCCTTGTACTGTTTATTGCAAGACAGTCCGGCGCTTCTTAGTGATGAACAGGATATTATTGAGCAGAATCAAGCCGAGGTCGTCAACCGTGGCCGTGCGCCAAATGCCGCAATTATGGAAAATGGCCAGTCTTATCCGATTGAAGACTGGTGTGCCATGCATTTGCAGCGTATGCATCCCTTGGCCAAGCTGTTAAATTCGGCCTATGACAGTACTCTATATACTGATGCTTTAAAAACCATGATGATCCGGGTCGATGAAGTCGATGCCACCTTGTCTGCTCTGGTGGTCGGGGATACACGTGAGCAGGGCGGTATGTGGCATTTTGGCCAACATCTGGCCCAACAGCACAGCAGTGTCTATGAAGAACATCAGCTCAGCCCGGAAACCCTGGCTTATTTTGAAGAAATGTCACAAAAGTCATTGCAGCAGCAACAGCAACTCGAGCAAGATAGCAGCGTCAGTTTTTCTGATTATTTAGCCCAATATCGATAAAAAAATAAGAGGATTCACCATGCAATGGGGTTATCGCTTCGTGAGTGGTATGTTGTTTCTGGCTGCTGTCATCGGCATGGCATTTGCCTTATATCTTGAGCATGTACAAGGTCTGGCGCCTTGTCCGCTCTGTGTGTTTCAGCGTGTCGGATTAATCGGACTCGGGATCATCTCACTAATCGCATGCCTGCATAATCCTGCATCCAATGTCATGAAGCGGCTGTATGCCTTGCTGGGTTCGCTCAGTATTTTGTGGTCTGTGGGCGTGGCTGCGCGTCATGTCTGGTTACAGAACCTGCCACCGGATCAGGTACCGAGCTGTGGTCCCGGTCTGGAATACTGGCTGGAAACCCTGCCAATGCAGTCCGTACTGCAGCAGGTCTTAAATGGTTCGGGGGAATGTGCTGCGATTGACTGGACTTTCTTGGGTCAGTCCTTGCCTGTCTGGTCTTTGATCTTCTTTAGTATTTTATTGCTGGTCAGTTTATGGCAATTGCTGCGTAAATATAAAACCGTAGCGGTTAAACGACTCAGAGATAAATATTAATTCCGCATTTAAAAAAAGTCCTCAATCGAGGGCTTTTTTATTTTGCTTAAGTTTAGGTCAGGGCAATGCCTTCCAGACTGTCCAGATCCATCACATATTCATGAATCTGATCAAAGGCTTCATCTTCTACACTTGGATAGAACCAGCGCGCCACCTGCTCGGCCACCAGCGGATGATACTGAATTTCAAAATGGTTCAGGCCATAGAAAATCGCCTTGTTTGCATCTGGGACTTTGAGCTGAAAGCGCGGATTGGGATGCTCGCCCAAAGCACTTTCAATACTGACCAGATAATCGCCAATCACATGCAAGGTCTTGTTCTTGCGGTTTTCAAACTCGATGGTGCCGGCGACCAGATAGGTATCGATATGAGATGGAATCGGGGCAGGTTTACGGTGATCGTCCATAAAGCCGATCCGAAGCGGATTATGCTCCCAGTCATCATCTCGGACGCTACCATGGCGTAAATCCAGAATACCGTTACTGCGAATATTGACCAGATGGCCAAGCAACCGGATCAATGGAAAATGTCCGAGTTTGTCCTGCAAGCTAAAACCAAAACGTTCCAGTACCGCACCATGATGCGGTGAACCCAGACAGACTAGATTTTCCACCATATTGACCCAGCTATAGACATTCTGCTTGCCATAAAACAGCGCACCACGAGAGACCAGACCACCCATGCTATGCCCGATCAGGTCAATACTGGTAATTCTCGGATTGCGAGCAATCAGATCCTGTAAGGTATTCGCCAGACTTCGACCATTGGCAGAAATCCGGCGTCCAGTATTGTAATTCAGATAGAGCATGGTATTGCGGTCACGCTGCGCCAGTAATTTTGCCCCAATGCCCTCATATTTGCGATTTGACCAGTCTAAATGGTTCATGCATAAGCCATGTACAAACAAAGTAATACGACCGCTTAGCTCACCTTTTTGCAGCGAGCCATAATGGTCATAGATCACCATCGGCAAGGCCAGAGGATTCTGATATTTCAGCAGATAATCCCCGATAATGCCATTTAAGACACTGACCAGGAAATGCAAGGAAGGTGTCAGCGGTTTATTATGCAGTTTAGGAAAGCGTTCAATAATCTGGCGCAAAGCAGGGGCAATCAGGGTATTGCCGTAATGAAACAGCATGTCATAAGACATTTGATAGAGCCGCACAATCGACGGAATACTCTGAATTTTTTCAGAATTATTTTCACTTAAACCGAAAATACTCATTAAAATTTCGCGTTGAATACTCTTGATCAGCTCCTGGATCACATCGTTAAAGCGCATCGTTACCAGCTGCGCCAGACCTTCCAGTACATCGGCCTGACTCGGCGGGGTTCGATCCCATCGACAATAGGTTTCATGTAACGGTGTCAAACTTGGCATCTGATCCTGTCCTTTCAATGAGCCGCATGTGGTGCCATCTTTCTTTTTAAAGAACTTCGCGGTATAAATTCTTTTTCTTGTTGAGTTTCCTGATTTTGAGGGCCTCAGCTTAAAATAACGAGAATGAGAGAAGATTTTGAGCTTTTTTGTCAGACAATTTAAGCAATTAACTGGTCTTATAACGTAGTGTACTGCACATTTTTAAAATTAAATTTTAATGATTAATGGGTTTTTTGTTGGTAGTTCATGAATATCATTTATTTGCATGGTTTTAAGAGTAATTCGAACTCGATCAAGGGGAAATTGCTGCAACATTACTGTGCAAAGTATCCTGAAATTCAGGTACATTTACCCGATTTAAACATGTCACCGAAGGCTGCCATTGCGTATGTTTCTGGCCTGATTGAATCGATGCATGATGTGGCGTTACTGGGCAGCAGTCTCGGCGGATTTTATGCGACACATCTGGTCGCACAGCATGCTGTGCCTGCTGTACTGATCAATCCGGCTATGCGACCATGGCAACTGTTTCGTGAACTATTTGATGAGCAACTGCCTTATCAGGTTCATCCGAAATGGTGTCTGGATGAAGCAGATCTGGTACAACTCCAGCAATTGGCCCTGCCTGTTGCACAAGATGCAGACAAAATACTGGTTCTGCTGCAACAAGGCGATGAAGTTTTGGATTATCGTGAAGCACATCGTTATTATAGTGCTGCGCATCCCCCTGCAATACTGATGACTGAAGCGCATGGCAGTCACGGGATGGATGATTTTGCGGAAAAAATTCCGTTCGTCTTACAGTTTTTATTGGACTGCATAAAAAAGGAAACCGAATAACGTGTCTCAATATACGGCTCAATCTCTTGAAGTTTTATCTGGTCTGGATCCGGTCCGTCGTCGTCCGGGCATGTATACCGATACTTCTCGTCCCAACCATTTGGCACAGGAAGTGATTGATAATGCTGTCGATGAGGCACTGGCAGGACATGCCAACAAGATTACCGTCACGGTCTATAAAGATGGTTCTTTATCAGTCGAAGACAATGGCCGTGGGATGCCGGTGGATATTCACCCTGAATACGGCCAGAGCGGTATTGAAATTATCATGACCAAACTGCATGCCGGCGGTAAGTTCAGCACCGATAACTACCAGTTTTCCGGTGGTTTGCATGGCGTCGGAATTTCAGTGGTCAATGCGCTTTCGACCCGGGTAGAGGTTGAAGTTCAGCGTCAGGGCAATCTGTATAAAATGGCCTTTGAAAATGGCGAACCGGTTGCACCGCTTGAAGTGCTGGCAGGTAAGGCACCGAAACGGGTATCAGGAACTACGGTACAATTCTGGCCTAAAGCCAAATATTTTGATTCGCCTAAATTTGCCTTAAAAGCGTTAAAACATAATCTCAAAGCCAAAGCTGTTTTGGCGGCGGGTTTACAGATCAATTATGTTGATCAGATCAATGATGAAAAGATTACCTGGCAGTTTGAAAATGGTCTGGTTGATTATTTGATGGACGAGCTGGAAGACCGCGAAATTATTCCGGCACCGGCGTTTGTTGCCACAGGCGATGCGGAACGTGCCAGCGCAGAATTTGCAATTTGCTGGAATGTCGAAGGGGGTGAAAGCGTCCAGGAATCTTATGTCAACCTGATTCCGACCGCACAAGGCGGAACGCATGTGAATGGTCTGCGTTCAGGCGTCACCGATGCGATGCGTGAATTCTGTGAACTGCGTAATTTGCTGCCGCGGAATATGAAACTCTCTGCCGAAGATGTCTGGGACGGCGTCAATTATATCCTGTCGCTGAAATTTCAGGAGCCGCAATTCTCAGGTCAGACTAAAGAACGTCTATCGAGCCGTGAAGCAGCTGGAATTGTGCAGAATATTGCCAAAGATGCCTTTGCATTATGGTTGAACCAGAATTCTGACATCGCCATGCAACTGGCAGAAATGGCCATTTCCAAAGCCGGTCGCCGTCTCAAAGCAGCGAAAAAAGTAGAACGTAAGAAAATTGTCGCGGGTCCAACCTTGCCGGGGAAACTGTCGGACTGTGTAGGCCATGATCTGGATCAGTCAGAACTGTTTATTGTGGAAGGGGATTCTGCGGGTGGTTCGGCCAAGCAGGCGCGTGATAAGAACTTCCAGGCGATTATGCCAATTCGTGGAAAAATCCTGAATACTTGGGAAGTCTCTTCTGACGAAGTTCTAGCATCGCAGGAAGTACACAATATTGCGATTGCCATTGGCGTTGATCCGGGTTCGGATGACTTGTCTGAACTGCGTTATGGCAAGGTCTGTATCCTGGCGGATGCCGACTCGGATGGTTTGCATATCGCGACTTTGCTGTGTGCCTTGTTTGTAAAGCATTTTCCTACACTGGTCGAGGAAGGGCATTTATTTGTAGCGATGCCGCCATTGTTCCGAATCGATGACAACAAAGATGTGCACTATGCTCTGGATGAAGACGAGCTGAATAGCATTCTGAAAAAATGTAAAACCAAGAATCCGCAAATTACCCGATTCAAGGGACTGGGTGAGATGAATGCCAGCCAGTTGCGTGAAACCACCCTTGATCCAAACACGCGGCGTCTGGTGCAACTAGATTTAGATGATGCTCATCATACTGCAAGTTTACTGGATAAATTGCTGGCAAAAAAACGTGCCAGTGACCGCAAAGACTGGTTAGAGCAAAAAGGTAATCTGGCAGATCTGGTGGTTTAAACTACCGATTTTAAGCAATCAAAAAATCCCGCCAGAGCGGGATTTTTTATGAATAAAGATTAGACATCGCATAAAGAACAGTTAACGCCGCGGCAATTATGTAAAACCGAGCTGCGTGCGCTATTTTTATTGGTACCGGGTCCTTCTACCAGAGGCCCTGCAAGTTTTTCTGCGCCTGAACCCGGACGCCATTTGCTTTTCATATTGATTTTTTGATGACCGGTGATCATCGGTTTAGCTAAAGTCTGCTGTTGGCAATAATTACATTCAATCGTATCGGTTGAGATACGGGCAATTGGAACCCGTTGTTCAAAAATTCCCTCGCAATGCTCACAGCGGAAATCATATAACGGCATTTCTGTACTCCTGTCGCATGAAGGCCTCAAATTAAAAAGACGGGTAGCCGAAGGCTTTAGGTTGGATGACTACCCGTTGTGAAGCTAAAACAACAATAAATTGTAAAACTAGCGTTTATGCCCCCAGAATTTGTCATCGTTCAGTGCACCCTGAGGAAGGATGTTCTGCTCGAAGATTGAAGTTGGCAGAGATACGGTACATGCACAATTTGGAATATCCACGATGCCACCGATACGGCCTTCAACTGGTGCGGCAGTCAGCAACATGTATGCCTGTGAGCCAGTAAAGCCAAAGTTTTCAAGGTATTTAATCGCTTTTAAACACGCCTGACGATACGCTACAGTGGCATCCAGATAATGGTTAACGCCATCTTCAACGCTGATGCCTTCAAAGGTCAGCCACTGGTCATAAGCCGGACGGACATTACTTGGCACAAAGATTGGAGAATCAATATTATATTTCTCCATACCACCTTTGATCAGGTCGAAGCCGACACGGGTAACACCGTCCATTTCGATCGCGCCACAGAAACCGATTTCACCGTCTCCTTGAGAGAAGTGCAGATCGCCCATCGAGAAACCGGCACCTTTTTGATAAACAGGGAAATAGATACGGCTACCTGCTGCCAGGTCTTTAATGTCCGTATTTCCGCCATGTTCACGTGGTGGAACAGTGCGCGCAGCTTCTGCTGCCATACGGTCGAATTCGGCACCTGTTACGCCACGCAAAACGGCAGTACGCGGATCAGGTGGGTTGGCTTGGCCTTTAGGCACCAGTAGTGCCTCACGACGGTTCCACTCTTTTAGCAGGTCATGTGAGGGTAAGGTTCCCATCAGGCCTGGGTGTTTGAGGCCGGCAATACGAACGCCCGGAATATGACGTGAAGTTGCAAATAAACCTTTTAAGTCCCAGATGGCTTTATCAGCTTCAGGGAAATAGTCAGCCAGGAAGCCACCACCATTTTCCTTGGCAAATACACCAGAGAAACCGACATCTGAAATTGGCTGGATGTCGAGCAGGTCAATTACCAGTAAGTCACCTGGTTCAGCACCTTCTACATAGAAAGGACCGGTTAATGGGTGGGCACGGGTCAGGTCGACATTTTTGACATCAGAAATGTCATCGGTATCTTTAATCTGCGCATCCAGGAAATCCAGACTTTCAATCAGGATTTCTTCACCCGGTTTTACCGAAGTCAGAAATGGCAAATCCGGATGCCAGCGGTTATGTCCAATTTCCGCCTGTTCTGCCAGCGGAACTCCCGGTTTAATTTTAATATGTTGCATGTTTTATCCCCTGTGTTGAGGTCGAATAAAGCTAGTTTTTGATGTTATTGCCCGTGTCATCCATGATGAACAGCGGATCTTCGATCACGCTTTCAACAGGAACTGACTGAACCTGGATCGTTTTGCCGTCATAATCAATGATGATCTGACTAGCTTCTGGATGCTGAATAAAAAATCTAGCGAGTTGTGGCTCAACCAAAACCCGAAAGCGGCGACTCAAGCCTCGTGCACCGAAGCGAACATCGTGTCCGGTAGACAGAAACTGGGTGGCAGCGGGTGTAAGTTCAACCGTACGGCTCTGCTTACGGAGTCGCTGATTCAGTTTCTCGATTTCCAGACTGACCAGTGTTGGCGCCAAATCAGCTTCAACCGCTTCATACTGCAGAATACGTTCAATACGATTCAAAAATTCAGGATCAAACTTCTTGTACAGAGCGCGTTCGGTAATCTGGCTGTCATCCAGTTTGGCCAGTCGGGCCAGTTTTTGAATAGGCTTTGGAAGCTTGGCCAGCTGTCTTAAGCGTGCCTGAGCATCTTTGGCGCCGACGTTACTGGTCATAAAGATCATGCAGTTTTTGAAATCCAATACTTTGGTACCCGCGGTCAGCTTTAAGGTTCCGGTTTCCAGAACGTTGAGCAGACCCCGAATGACTTCGGTACTGGCTTTTTCAATTTCATCAAACAGCACAATACCTGGCTTGGAAAAACTGCCCTGAATATGGGCTTCATCAAACAGGGTATTGCCTTCTTTAGAGCCGACATAGCCTGGAGGGGCACCTGTCAGTGCTGCAGCATAATGTTCCTGTGCCAGTGTGTTCATGTCGATCCGGCAGAATGCATCGGGCTTGCCATGGATTGCCTCAGCAATCAGCCGAACCGTTTCGGTTTTCCCCACACCCGTCGGTCCTAGCATCAATGTGACTGCCAGTGGCCGGGTAGGGGCATTAAAATCTGCCTTGACGGTTAAGAGCATGTTTTCAATTTCATCCAGTGCGGCACGCTGCCCAATGATATGACCACGGACATGCTGCATGACTTTTTCAGGATCAAAGCTAAAGCGAGAGGTACGTGCAATACGTTCTTTGCTCTGCATCTCATAACGCTGTTTGGCCAGGGTTTCCTGATTGGCACTGATGCGGTCGCTGGCAAATGTCATATCGAATACCTCCTCTCAGACCAAACTTAAGATGCTTCTTTTTCTAGGCCTTCATGTGGCAAATTGCCGATTGGGCATTCCGCAACACCGATGGTAGAGCGGGTAATTTTTTCCACGTTCTCTTGCGCTTTTTGAGCATCCAGAACCCAGGTTTTGTAGAAGTCGAATGGACAGTCCGCAACGCCTTTATCGCCGTCACCATTGTTATAGACACCGGTATAGCCGCGGTGCAGCAATTTAAATAAATGGTTTTGTGACTGGTCGTATTTACGTGCATCACGAATTTCATGCAGTGACAATTGTGCGTATTGGATGCCGTTTTCTTCCGTACCACATTCACCCAAGGTACGGCCGTCGAAGCCGACTACTGCTGAGTGACCGAAGTAAGTGTAAACGCCGTCAAAACCGGTACAGTTGGCAACAGCAACGTAAACGTTATTTGCCCATGCCATGCATTTCGCCATGTTGATCTGCTGATCTGCTGCCGGGTACATATAGCCTTGGCAACGCACCACCAGTTCAGCGCCTTTCATGGCACAGTCACGCCAGATTTCTGGATAGTTACCGTCATCACAGATGATCAGTGACATCTTGATGCCCTTCGGTCCTTCAGTCACATAGGTGGTATCACCTGGGCACCAGCCTTCAATCGGGCACCATGGGATAATCTTGCGGTATTTCTGAACGATTTCGCCCTTGTTATTAATCAGGATCAAAGTGTTATAAGGCACCTTGTTTGGATGTTCCTCATGTTGTTCACCGGTAATCGAGAACACGCCCCAGACGTTGGCTTCAATACAGGCTTGTGAGAAAATCGCGGTTTCATCGCCTGGAATGGTGGCAGCGGTTGCCATCATCTCGTCATGGTCGTACATAATGCCCATGGTGCTGTATTCGGGAAAAACAATCAGGTCCATACCCGGAATACCCTGTTTGATTCCTTTCAACATTTCAGCAATTTTTTTTGCGTTCTTAAGCACTTCCGCTTTAGTGTGCAAACGAGGAATTTTGTAGTTTACAACTGCCACACCTACTGTATCTGGGCTGCTTGAGATATCACCGTGACGCATTCAAATTTCTCCAACTCTTTTATCGATTCAACTTTATGATTCGAGTGTCGCGTGAAATGCGTTACAGCAAAATACGTTGAATTGCGTATATGGAGGGGGGAGACTGAAAAGAGTTTTTAAATGTGAATAATCAAATAAAATATTAAAATCAGCTGCCGATTAATTAAGTGAAATAGAAATTAAAAATCCCCCGACGAATCGGGGGAGGTGGAGAAAAATTACAGCCAGATTAAACAGACAGATATTTACTGATGGTGGTCTCATCAACATTTTCACGGACATTTTCATAAGCAAAGCGACCTTTGTCGATCACCAGGAAGCGATCGGCCATCGCCATGGTGAAACTCAGCACCTGTTCAGAGACCACAATGGTCAGGTCACGCTGGTCACGAATTTCTTTCAGAGTTCTGGCAATGTCCTTGATAATAGAGGGCTGAATCCCTTCCGTCGGTTCATCCAGCAGAAGTACTTTAGGATTAGTCGCTAAGGCACGGGCAATTGCTAATTGCTGTTGTTGCCCACCCGATAAGTTTCCACCTTTACGTTTGCGCATATCCCAAAGTACAGGAAACAGCTCATACAGGTCATCCGGTACTTTGCCGTGCGCAGAAGCCGGTAAACCGGTCTGGATATTTTCCAGTACGGACATGGTGGAGAAAATCATCCGGCCCTGCGGCACATAAGCCACACCATTTTCTACGCGCTGGTAAGGATCCAGTTTTTCCAGATTTTTGCCATCCAGCTTGATTTCACCTTTGGTATTTTTAATATCACCAATCAGGGTTTTGAACAGGGTGGTTTTACCCATGCCGTTACGGCCCATGATCGCTACAATTTCCTTCGGTTGGATCTTCAGTTCCAGGTCGTGAATCACCTGACTTTGTTTATATCCTGAACACAAAGCATTAATTTCTAATAATCCGCTCATGGTGGCCTCCTTAGTGTCCCAGATAAACTTCAATCACTTTTGGATCATTTTGCACATCGTCCATTTTGCCTGCTGCCAGAATTTTGCCCTGGTGCAGTACCGTGACTTTGTCAGCAATGGTTTTGACGAATTCCATGTCATGTTCAATCACCAGCACAGAACGTCCTTTGCTGATTTCCCGTAACAGTTGCGCCGTCTGCTCACGTTCCGAGACACTCATCCCTGCGACAGGTTCATCCAGCATGAGCAGCTCTGGGTCTTGCATCAATAACATGCCAATTTCCAGCCACTGCTTCTGGCCATGAGAGAGCAGACCAGCGGAGGTATCCAGCAGGTCAGTCAGGAAAATCTTGCCAGCAACTTCACGAATACGCTCATCGACATCTTTAGTGCGTCTGAAGAACAGCGCACCAAAGACATTACGGCCACGCGGGAAGGACATTTCCAGGTTGTCATAGACCGACAGATTTTCATAAATATTCGGGTTCTGGAATTTACGCCCAACCCCTTTACGGACAATGTCGAACTCTTTCAGTTTGGTCAGTTCAATATCATTGAACTTAATGGTGCCTGAAGTCGCTTTGGTCTTGCCGCAGATCAGATCCAGCACTGTGGTCTTGCCGGCTCCATTGGGGCCGATCACCACATGGACTTCGTTTTTATCCAGATAGAAGTTGAGATCACTGACTGCCTTGAAACCGTCGAAGGACACGGTGAGATCTTCAATGACCAGTACCGGTTTACTCATTTCTACGCCAACTTTGTTCATTTCACACCTCCTTCCACAATTGGATCGATCGTTTTATCCGGATCACTACTTGGCGGTGGCGAAGTGCTGTCGATCGGTTTCTTTTTCAGGAACAATGGACGGACATATTTTTCATACAGACCCGCTAAGCCATTAGGTAAGAACATGACCACACCGATGAACAATGCACCGAGGAAGTACAACCATACTTCAGGGAAGGCTTCAGAGAAGTAAGTTTTACCCAGATTCACCAGTACTGCACCATACACTGCACCAATCAGCGACAGACGACCACCGACTGCAGCCAGAATGACCATTTCAATCGAAGGTACGATGCCGATAATCGTTGGTGACATGAAGCCGACTTGCAGGGTAAACATCGCACCACCAATAGATGACACCACAGCTGCGAAACAGAAAATGAATACTTTGTACATGGCCACGTCATAGCCAGAGAAACGTACACGTTCTTCTTTGTCACGCATCGCAGAAAGTAGACGACCGAGTTTAGAACTAAGGACAAAACGGCTGATCATGATTACTGCAATGAGTAGCAGGGCATTGATGTAGTACAGGACATATTTGGCTTCATCGGTACGGATATCCCAGCCATGTAAGGTTTTCAGGTCTGTAATCCCGTTAATGCCGCCAGTGAAACCTTGTTGACCAATAATCAGAATGGTCAGGATCGCTACAATGGCTTGCATGATGATCGAGAAGTACACATCACCGACACGACGGGTAAACATCGCGAAACCGATGATGAAGGCAAGCAAGATTGGAATGATGATGATGGCAAACAAAGTAAACCCGAAGCTATGGAAAGGTTCCCAAAAGCCTGGCAAGCTGGTGATCTGGTTCCAGTCCATAAAGTCTGGAATTCCTGGCGTGGTTTGCGCTGCTGTAGATTGCATGTCTGAAGCTTCAAGTTTCAGGAACATGGCCATGCAGTAGCCACCAATGCCAAAGAAAATCCCTTGACCTAAACTTAAGATACCACCGTGTCCCCAGCACAGAACCAGGCCGATTGCGACAAAAGCAAAAGTCAGATATTTACCCATCAGATTCAGACGGAAAATATCCAGGAACATTGGCATGACCAGCAGGATCAGTACAGCAAGAATCACCAGACCAATCGCACCTTCTTTACCGCCTAAAAAGGCATTCATTAGATTTTTCATAATATCTCTCCTGAATCCCCTATTTACGTACTTTGATTGAGAAGAGACCCTGAGGACGCAGCATCAGGATAATAATGACTGTAGCCAGTGTCAGGACTTTAGCGACAGAACCAGAAAGGAAGAATTCCAGAATAGATTGTGCTTGCGCGATACTGAATGCGGAGGCAACGGTGCCAAGCAAGCTTGCAGCACCGCCGAAGACCACGACTAAGAAGGTATCAACGATATACAGCGAACCTGCTGTAGGACCAGTAGAACCGATGGTTGTGAAAGCTGCACCGGCAATACCTGCAAGCCCACAACCCAAGGCAAAGGTTAAGCTGTCAACACGTTTGGTATTGATCCCGACAGCACCACTCATAAAGCGGTTCTGGTTGGTTGCACGAAGTTGTAAACCCCAGCGTGAACGGTAAATCAGAAAGTAGACAAATGCAGTGACACAGAGGGTAACGCCCACCAGGAACAGACCATTGATAGGAATATCGATGGCTTCCGTCGGTTGATAAGAACCCATTAACCAGTCAGGTAAAGTCGGGCTGACTTCCTTAGGTCCGAAAATAGAACGGAACAACTGCTGCATGATGAGGCTCAAGCCCCATGTTGCAAGAAGTGTATCGAGTGGCCGTTGATAGAGCCGGCTGATCATGAGTCGTTCCACCATGTAACCGATAATGCCTGCTGTGAGGAAGGCTGCAATGATTGCAATCAGGAAATAGTAAGGTAGGAGTTGAGGGAAAAAACTTTCAGTCAGTGTGGAAATGAAAAATGTCGTATATGCACCAATGGTCAGAAACTCACCATGTGCCATGTTAATTACGCCCATTTGCCCAAAGATAATTGCAAGGCCGAGCGCCATCAATAACAGCACACAGAACACAGAGAGACCATTAAAGCCTTGCATGGCAAATATTGCACCGAATTCTGCAAATGATAGATCCATCGCATCATCCTCCAAGCTTTAAAAAATTGTGTGGAATACAAAGATCAGGAGAATGGCTTCCCCTGATCATGTGGCTGTTAACTCAGTAACCTTTAGGGAATGGGTTTGGTTTGATTAGACCTTTAGACTCGTAAACAACCTTGAACTGACCATTTGGTTGCACTTGACCAATACGTGATTTGCTCCATAAATGGTGGTTCGGGTCAATTTTCACGTAGCCTTCAGGCGCAGTTTTCATTTCTAGGCCTTTAGATGCTGCAGTCACTTTCGCGACATCGAAGCTACCGGCTTTTTCAACTGCGGCTTTCCATAACCATGGACCTAGGTAAGCGGCTTGTGTTACGTCACCTACCACCGCTTTAGGGCCATATTTCGCTTTAAAGGCTTTTACGAATGCAGCATTATTGGGGTTATTCAGGCTTTGGAAATATTTCATTGAAGAGTAGAAGCCCTTCATGTTTTCGCCGCCAATCCCCAGCAATTCATCTTCAGTCACTGAAAGGGTAAGCAGTGTCTGTTTGTCGCCTGTTACGCCCGCAGCTTTCATTTGTTTGTAGAAGGATACGTTTGAGCCGCCCACGACTGCTGCAAAGATGGCATCTGGTTTACGCAGTTTGGTTTTGTTGATGAGAGAGCCGAATTGAGTGTGGCCCAGAGGATAGTATTCTTCACCAACCACTTTACCTTTCAGTACTTTTTCGATGTGGGTACGGGCAATTTTCATGGTGGTACGCGGCCAGATGTAGTCAGAACCAATCAGATAGAAGGTTTTGGCTTTTTTCTCTTTTGCCAGCCAGTTCAGTGCTTCAAGTACCTGTTGAGTTGCTTCCTGACCGGTGTAGATTACGTTTTTAGATTGTTCTAAGCCTTCATAGAAGGTTGGGTAATAAAGTAGAGAGTTGTTGCGTTCAATAATTGGCAATACGGCTTTACGAGAGGCTGAAGTCCAGCAGCCGAAAATTGCAGCAACACGGTCTTTTTCAGACAATTTACGTGCTTTTTCTGCAAAGGTTGGCCAGTCAGAAGCACCATCTTCCTGAATAATTTTGATTTGTCGACCGAGAACACCGCCCTGTTTATTGATCTGTTCAATGGCCAGACGTTCTGCCTGAATCGAACCGGTTTCAGAAATTGCCATGGTGCCGGTTGCTGAGTGCAACTGACCCACATACACAAACTTGTCATCGACTTTAAGTTTGGTGGTATTGACCTTTGCTGTTGCAGGAACGCTGGCATTGGTCAGTGCGGGCGCCAGCAGGAATGGAACAGCAAGTAAACCTGCCAGTAATCCAGATGTCTTTACTTTTGATTTCAAGCTCATGTCGGGTTCCCCTATAGAATTAGATATGCTGATGCGCTTAATCATTGGTTTGCGCTTGGTATGGAACTAAGCCTAAGGGGAGTTAAAAAATGAGCATATACGTCACTTTACGTATATAGCATTCAGTCGGATTATTTTTAGATACTGATAGGCTGGGCATAGTTATTGCTTTTAAGAGCAGATATTTAGCTTGATTTGATCTGTATGGACCCAACAGTGAATACCAGTCAGGCACCGCAGCGCGTCATTCATACCCGGCGTAAATACAATACCTGGGTGGTCGATGAAAGTATTGAGGATTATGCCCTGCGCTATGCGCCTAAATCCGTCCGGAAATGGTCACTATGGACAGTGACCAATACGGCGCTTGCGGCCGTCAGTTTCCTGGCAATGGAGGCACTTGGAGCCACCATGCTCTGGCAATACGGTTTCGGTAATGCTTTCTGGGCCCTGGTGGTTGTGGCGATTATCATTTTCCTGACCAGCTGGCCGATTGGTTATTATGCTGCCCGTTATAATGTCGATATTGATTTACTGACCCGTGGTGCCGGATTTGGCTATATTGGCTCCTCCATTACCTCGGTCATTTATGCCAGTTTCACCTTTATCTTTCTCGCCTTTGAAGCCGCCATCATGGCGCTGGCATTGGAGCTAGGCTTAGGGATACCCCTGAGTATTGGCTACCTGATTTCAGCACTGGTGATTTTGCCATTGGTGGTCAAAGGTATTGGCTTCATCAATAAGGTGCAGGCCATCACCCAACCACTCTGGTTATTTCTGCTTTTATTACCATGGTGCTTTGTGTTGGTGAAGCAACCTGATTTGATCAGCAATCTTGCATTGATTGAGGGCGCAAAAAGTCAGAGCGCTGCCTTTAATCTGTCTTTTTTTGGTGCATCCTGCACGGTGCTCTTTGCCTTGATCACCCAGATCGGAGAACAGGCGGATTATCTGCGGTTTTTACCCGATAAAAAACATATTCAGCGTAAATGGAATTGGGCTGTCTTTTTAGGTGGGCCGGCCTGGATTCTAGGTGGATTTATCAAGATATTCATGGGTATGCTGCTCATGGCACTGGCAATGCAGTATCTGGTTGCTGATTCTGAACTGAGTAACCCCAATTATCTGTACTGGATTGCTTACCAACAGGTGGTCAATCATCCCGGGATCGCTTTATTTCTGACGGTTTTATTTGTCTGCGTTGCCCAGATCAAGATTAATGTTACCAATGCCTATGCAGGGTCATTGGCCTGGTCGAACTTTTTTGCGCGTCTGACGCATAGCCATCCAGGGCGCGTAGTCTGGCTGGTATTCAATATCTTTATCGCTTTGCTGTTGATGGAACTTGGGGTAATTCATGCGGTGGAGCGTGTGCTTGGCTTATACAGTAATGTGGCCCTTGCTTGGATCGGTGCCATTGTTGCGGATCTGGTGATCTGTAAACCACTGGGATTGAGTCCAAAAGGAATTGAATTTCGACGGGCCTATCTATATGACATTAATCCGGTTGGAGTCGGTAGCCTGATCATTGCATCGGTCTTATCCATGTTGTGTTACTGGGGCGTTTTTGGAGAGATTGCCCGGTCCTTGGCCGGCTTTATCGCACTCGGTACGGCGATGTTATGTGTACCGCTAATTGCCTGGTTTACCAAAGGTAAATACTACTTGGCACGTCAAGAAAAGCCTGAACTGAATCTGGTCGAGACACAGACGTGCGTGGTGTGTGAGCATGATTATGAAACTGCAGACATGGCCAGTTGTCCAGCCTATAGCAGTCAGATCTGTTCTCTGTGCTGCACGCTTGAAGCACGTTGTCATGACCTGTGTAAGCCGCATGCACGCTGGTCTTCACAGCTCAGAGTTTTTGCGGCCTGGTTCCTGCCGAAATACTGGGTACAACATATTAATACCCGCTTGAGCCTGTATATCCTGCTGATTTTTGTCTTAGGTGTGGTGCTGGCAGTGAGCCTGAGCCTGATTTATTTACAGGAGTCTGCCAGCCTGGGCGCTTTGTCACAGCAGCAGGATGCGCTGACAATGCTGTTCGTCAAAATCTATGCCGTGCTGTTTTTACTACTTTGTGTGGCCGCCTGGTGGTTAGTGCTGAATGATGAAAGCCGACGTCAAGCACAGCTGGAAAGTAATACCCAGACTCAACTGCTGATGGATGAGATTGAAGCGCATAAGGTTACCGATCGCCAGTTGCAAGATGCCCGTATTCAGGCAGAAAAAGCCAATGAAGCCAAAAGCCGTTATGTGATTGGCATCAGCCATGAGTTACGAACACCGTTGAACAGTATTCTCGGTTATAGCCAGCTACTGCAGAAACAGGAAAAACTGTCTGAACAGGGCGAATCTGCCCTGGGCGTGATTAGCCGGAGCGGTCAGCATCTGACTTCTCTAATTGATGGTCTGCTGGATTTGGCACGGATTGAAACTGGCAAGATTTCTTTGGAAAATTCCAATATCGACCTGCCAAAATTTCTTAAACAGATCGTGCATATATTCGAGCCACAGTTTGCCCAAAAGCAGCTGAACTTTGATGTGGAGATCAGTAGCAAGATTCCACAGTATGTCCGTATTGATAAAAAACGTCTGGAACAGATACTGATTAATCTGTTGGGTAATGCTTTGAAATTTACCCTGGAGGGGGTAGTCAAATTTAAGGTCGATTACCGTTTTCAGACCGCTTATTTTGAAATTCAGGATACCGGTTGTGGGATTGCTGAGTCGGATGTTGAGCGGATCTTCCAGCCTTTTGAGCGTGGTCGTAATGTGGTACAGGGCAGCTTTGCTGGCACGGGTTTGGGGCTGCCAATCGTGAAGCTCTTAGTCGATATTCTCGGTGGCGAGCTGACCCTGAGCAGCCAGTTAAAACAGGGTTCAGTGTTTAAAATAAAACTGTATTTACCTTCTAAATCCCTGATCCATCCGATCGCGGATGTTGCCTCTAATACCGTGACCGGTTATACCGGAGAACGCCGTAAAATACTGGTGGTTGATAATGAAGCAACCGATCGTGGTCTAGTTTTAAATTTCCTGAAACCACTGGGTTTTATTTTAGAAGAGGCAGAATCAGGTTTAGCCTGTTTGCGCCAGGTACCAGAATTTAATCCTGATCTGATTCTGATGGATTTGAGCATGCCTTTACTGGGCGGCTGGGAAACGGCGAAATTGCTGCGCCAAAATAAAATGACCAATGTACCGATTATTATTATTTCTGCAGATGCCAATGAGCGGATGATCAATCCGGAAACCGATGTTCTCAACGAAGACTTTTTAGTAAAGCCGGTCGATCTCAATTTATTATTGAACAAAATTGGTGATAAATTGGGCTTAAGCTGGCTGCATCAGCATGAGCAGCAGCCAGAACAAGAACAGCCTTCTGACCAGAAAGGACAGATCTCCACGGTTGTGATTGAAAGCAGAAATGAGTTGAACCCATCCATTCCATTGTTGAACGTGGCAGAGGCGGTCCTTCAGCTGGAACAGCATTTAAGTATTGGTTTTATCCGGGGGGCAAAAGATGTCCTGCATGAATGTGGCCAGCACTTTGAACAATATAACGATATATGGCATCAGATTGAGCAGGATTTAAAACAATTTGATTTTAAAAGAGCAATTCAGCGACTTCATGAGCATGCAGATGTGCTGAAGTAGGGGTAAGGTGGACATGTTGGAAAGTATTTTGATTGTGGATGATATACCTGAAAATCTAAGTCTATTGCATGAGAGCCTGGATCAGGCTGGCTATCAGGTACTTGTAGCGACCAATGGATTTGATGCAATTGAAATTGCGCATCGCATTCAGCCTGACATGATCCTGCTTGATGGCAGTATGCCGGAGATGGATGGTTTTGAAACCTGCACTCAGCTTAAAGCCAGTCCAGTGACTGAACATATTCCAGTGATCTTTATGACCGGGCTGACAGAAACTGAACATATCCTCAAAGGCTTTCAGGTTGGTGGGGTAGACTATGTCACCAAGCCTTTAAATATTGATGAAGTTCGGGCACGAGTAAAAACCCATTTGTTACAGGCTCGTTTAATGCATCAGCAGCGACAAATGCTGGATGCAACCGGCAGTGCGATTCTATCGCTGAATCTGGAAGGTGAAATTATCTGGCAGACCCCAATCGTCAGTGAATTGCTGAAAAATCATCAGGTGGATGTACAGCATTTTCAGTCCAGTTTGAATCAGTGGCTACAGGACTTGCTCAAGCAGCCAGATCAAGCACACTTACTGCATGGTCAGTACGGTCATGGCCATCAGCAGTTACAGCTTAACCTGCTCACCAAACTGTATGCAGGGCATATCTCTAAACATGTATTGGTGCAGTTGAAAGAGCAGACCCAAATGCCGAGCGCAGAGGAAATCGCGCAGGCTTGTCCCAACCTGACACCGCGTGAAGCAGAAGTGATGCATTGGGTCACGATGGGGAAGACCAACCGGGATATTGCCGAGATCCTGCAACTCAGCCCACGGACGGTAAACAAGCATCTTGAGCATGTCTTTGAAAAGCTTTATGTAGAAACACGGACAGCTGCGGTGTTACATGTCATGTCGGCCTGTCAGAATCAGGCAGTGGCTTGATACTTTTGGCTATCAAGTTCCCTTTTCTGGAAAGAAAAGGAACTTAAAGTTTTTCTTTAAATCTCGATATTTTCATTCCAGAGAAAATAGCCGCCATACTGACTTGGTCTAAACTCACCATCAATTTCTTTCCCTTGCTCAGTTAGAAGATGTCTGCCATTTTCATTAAGTTTTAGAAAACCTTTTTCTGTCATCTTATCCAGGAAATCAGCTGTTTTGATTTTGTGCTTTGCAGCGAGTTTAGACGTGGTAAGTTTAGACAAAGTATTACTTTCTTCATCTATTTCAATTTCTTTAGAACTAGAGTCATTTTTAACTTCATCTAAGCTAATCCGGACTTCTTCGCTAATCCGAATAATACGCTGCGCTTCTTCATACGCATCTTTAAAAACTTCATCATCTTCATACTTACGAACTGAAATGCCCATTTCATTGTTATTGACCTGGCTAAATTCATATAAATTCAAACTCGAAATAATACATTCCGATTCATTGAGATAGCACTTTGCATGCAGGTTTTTGCAGAAACTCAAACGCACATAGTCCAGTTTTTGAATCCATTTGATTTCTTCAGGATGCAAATCACTTTTGCCATAGACAATGCGAACATCAATTTTTAGCCGGTCTTTGTCTTCTAATAATTCTTTGATGCGGTCATTGAGACGTAAATACGGACTGATTAAAATTAGACGTTCTTTGGCATTTTTAATGAGTTCTTCTAAGAAAAAATTAGTTGCACTGGTATTTAGAAATTTAGCCATATTTTCCCTGTAATATTTTGAATATTATGTTTGTTATAGGGCAATAAGATATCGCTGAATCAGCAATCACTCAACCTTTAAATACATGCCATCCGCCGAGACATTATGTCCAAAACCACAAGACATCGGATTGCTGCTATTCACCGCAATCTGTTGTCCAATTTGAGCGTTAAACTGAAATTTCAAATCAATTTTGCAATCTTCTACGCTGTAATTGGTCTGAGCTTTATTCAATGGCATCCGGGTTGAAAATTCTCCTATATTTGGTCCATAAATCAGACTGCGCAAACCCATATAGAGTCCATTAAACTCAATTTGGTAGGCATTCGAAGCCCGTTTAACTTCCATCGTATTCCACTGGCCAAAACCTGCATAGCGGACATATTTGCCTGCAAGATTCTTCGGTTTTTCTGGTGCAGGCAACTGTTTTAGATTGAACTGGCTGGCTTTAGCATTCGGAAAAACGGAAAACCAGGCGCGTGCCCATTGCGGCTTTCCAAGCTTGGCATAACTTAAGCCAACATTATTAAATGCCGTGGTGATATCACGCTCAGAAAAAGCTGTACCACCGTCTTCTACATTCATCGCACAAAAAGATGACCAGGCGGCTTGTTGTTTGAATTGCGCTATGGCCTTTTGATATTGTTTTTGGTCGTAGAATTTCTTGCCATTATTTGCATAGTTTTGGACTTGGCTACAGCCTGAATACAATTCTTTTTCAAACTCTGAATCAGCAAAAGTGAGCATACTTAAACTTAAAAGACCAATAGACAATAGAGATTGATACATAGCGTTATTCAGTATAATTTTGAACTGAATAAAACATAGCCACTCGTATAAGTAAATAGAACTTGTGCTTATTAAACTGGATAACAACAAAATATCGTGATGGCCAAATATTAAAAAGCTGAAGAGGAATATCCAGAAAGCAGTTCTGGAATAGCTTTAAACTAAGAATTAATCAAGCTTGATCCAGATTGAGTTGTAAGAGGACCAAATCACGCCAGTGCCCAAACTTCTGTCCGACTTGCGGCATATAGGCAGTTTGAACGAACCCCAGTTTTTCATGCAGATGAATCGATGAGGTGTTTTCAGAATCAATCGCCGCGACCATGATATGCAGTTTCTGTACTTGAGCCTGTTCAATTAAATACTGCAATAGTTTAGAACCCAAACCTTGCCCTGCATAATCCGGGTTTAAAAAAATAGAATGTTCTACCGTCTGTTGAAAGCCCTGAATACTACGAAACTGATCATAACAGGCATAGCCAGCGACGACTTGATTTTGAGTATCTTCAACCACAAAAACCGGGAAATTCTGATTTTTAAGCTGTTTAAACCAGATTTTGAAATAGTTCAAATCAAAGGCTGTTCTGTTCCAGGTCGCAGTACCATAGAGTACTTCCTGATTATAAATCTCGAGAATGGTTTCAAGATCATGTTCGGTCGCAGGTCGAATATCAAAATCAGGCATATTCTTGTTCTAGTAGAGGTGAGCTGAAATCACAGTTTAAAAAAAAGCAGAACCGGAGTTCTACTTTTGATCATACATCAATTAGAAATGATATTTCACAAGTGCGCTGACATTGTTTTCGTCTTGATTTTTAAGACCAAACTTGTTGTTCCACACTGAATGTTCAACACCGAGGTATAAACGGGTATCTGGAGAAATGTGTTTGCCCGCATTCCATTTCCACTGTGTAGTCCAGTTTAACTCGCTTGCTTGAGCGTCTTTTTCAGCAGTTGACCAATCAAGGAAGCCATCTACAAGAAAATCTTCAGCACCCAGTTTAAATGGCACACCATAGGTAAGCGTCATTTGATAATCGTCTTTATTGCCAAACACTTTTTCATTGTTTGCACGATAAAGATTTAAGCTTGCATATTGAAAGTATGGGATATCAAGGTCAAAGCCCACGCCATATAGGAAGTTATCAGCATTATCTGAACCTTCCCACGTTGTTGAAATAAGCACATCTTTCACTGGACCAAAGGCAAGTTTTTGGCCTGTAACTTCACTTAAGCTTAAACGTGGTGATAACTCAAAGTACGTACTTTTAACATCATCGCCACCGCGCAGACGATCCATAAAGAAGAATACATCTGCATATTTAACTTTTGCAGCATATTCAACAGTTAAAGTAGTTTGCTGATCGTCTACAACTTCATAGTTTTCACCATAAAGACCTGTAACGCTAAAGTCCTGCCAAGCTGGTTTTGCTTGAGCAAATGCTGCAGTTGAAGCCAATGCACAAAGTGCCGCAAGTTGTGTAAATTTCATTTAAATCTATCCCCCCGAGAAAGCAGAATAAGCATACAGATTAATAAGTAAAAATAAAGTTAAAAGTGATCGCTGACTTAAATATATTTCAGCCCCCATGAGTTGAATGAAGACGATCATCTTCCTCAGTTTTCATTGCCTTTCGCTGATACTTCTCTAAATTATTATTTTTTAAATAAAGTTGAATATGTAGTGCCTTAAAAGACTGAATGTATAACTAAAAATATAAAATCACTTCAATTTACGATGATTAACTTACAAAATCAGTAAAAAATAGGGGGGGATATACAGATTGTTTAGTAATTAATTTGGGCCTGAGGCTGAACAGCTTTGTTCTGTTTGTGTAATGAGGTTAGTTTGAAAATCTCAAATGACCGTCGTTTTATAAGCCTGTTCTCAGCCTCTTCAAGTGAGATTGAACGGTCTTATATTTCAATAAAAAATTATTTTGCAGGTTGTTATTTTAAAATGACGAAAGAGTATTTTTCCCGGTTATGCAAAAGCAACTAAATAATGATAAAGCAAATGATCTATTCAGGACTGTAAGGCTGACTAGGCGCTGATCTTATAAGATAAATTATTAGGTAAAAGTGAGCTAATTTCGATAAAAAATACTTTTAATTCCTCCTTTTTTAGGTTTCCTGGTCGAGTGTTATTTAAGCGATTTATCGGTCTGGCTAAAAAATTATTTCAAATTAAATCATGTGAAAGGTTGTGAAATTTCCGTTTGAAAAATCCTGTATTTTTGAGCTGAGTAAGCAGTTGTCACAATGGATTATTCTTTTGCTAAAAAACCAAAATATCACTTGCATATTTCCAAGATACAGCCGATATTCAAGATATAAGGACACGATTCTGCAGACTCAAAAATGTGTTCATCATTCAAAATGGAGGGTGTGATTCCAATCATTTGAAGAAGTGAAATGCGATGCGAAACAGCAAGCTACAAACGTGCCAAGATAAAAATTTTGCACTCAAAAGTTACAAAGATTGAGGATGGTAATATATGAATATTGAACTTCGTACCGATAACCACATTCAGAATAGTGATCGTTTAATTACTTATGTACGGGAAGAATTAAATCAAGAATTCCAGCGCCACAGCGAACGTATTACCCATTTTTCAGTCCATCTCAGTGATGAAAATGGCGCCAAAGGCGGCGATGACGATATTCGCTGTATGATTGAAGCGCGCCCTGCAGGCTTGAAACCTGTCGTAGTCAATCACCGTGGCCATAATGTCGATACCGCGATCCATGGTGCAATTGACCGACTAAAACGTAGTCTGGAACATGTGATCGAGAAAAAAGACAATGTTCGTCCTGGTGCTCTCGAACTAGCAGACACAGATACTGCGGATATCGAAGACTAAGCCGAACTGATTTGAAAAAGCCCTGCGGGGCTTTTTTCGTATTAAACAAAAATATAGTTATGAGAAGCACAACAAATCCTGCTTTATTCGGCATAATAGTCGAAAACGAATCAAAGTGAGCTCCATCATGTTAACTGCGCAACAACAGCTTTTTGTGCAAGCACTCGAAGAATTAAATCTGGACCAGGTCAAACAGCTGCTGGCAGATGGACTCAACCCGAATTTTATTGATCATGACAAAGGCCCGGTGATTTCGGTCTGGTCAGATGGCCTGTTTAAATGGTGGGAAGAGGTGTGTGAGCTGTATGAAGCCGGTACACCACTTTCAGAAGATGAGAAACAGGCACGTTTGGCCGTACATTTACAGATTCTGGAAGAACTGATCCAGGCCAAAGTGAATCTGCATTTGTGGGATGCAGAAGAAATTTATGGCCCGCTCTGGGATGCCGCAAGTGCCGCATGCGCGCCTGCCGTACAGCGTTTACTGGATGAAAAAGTCGATCCAAATAGCAAAGATGAAGATGGCATGACTATTTTATCTTCAATTAGTGATCTATTCTTTGATTGTGATTTTGATGAAATCAACTGGTCAGAAGCTTTAGACGAAGAAAAACAGACGCTAGAACTGCTTCGCAAGCATGGCGCAAAAATGACCAAAGAACTCAGTTAAATTTTAATAAAGAGCTCCAACATGACAACATTAAAAACCTTGGGTTTGATTGCACTGGCCGGTTGTAGTGCACAGCTTTTCGCAGCAGATTTTGAATTTGATCGACCAGGTGAGGGTCTGAGTACTGGAATTACGCCAGTCGGAAATGTCGCTTGGGAGCAAGGCTTGCCTACAGCGCGTTATAGCAAGTCGGGCGATCAGACCGAGACCACCCTCAGTGCAGATATGTTGTTACGTACCGGACTCAGTGATGATCTGGAATTGCGTTTAGGTTGGGCTGGCCCGACCTGGACACAAGTGAAATCCAATGGCCAGACTGAAGAAGATGATGGTCTGGGCGATGTTAGTATTGGTCTGAAAAAGGCCATTGATTTGGATGATGACAAACTCAGTATGGCTTTGCTGGCCGAAGCTATCATTGCAACAGGCAATGCCGGTTTCACTAATGAAGAAGATATTTACAGCTTGGGTTCTGTCGTGTCGTATCAATATAATGACTTGGTCAGTACCGCATTGACCATGCGTTATGAATGGCAGGACAGCAACTGGGCAGTGTCTGCGATTCCTTCTCTAGGCTACCGCATTACTGATCGCTGGTCAGGTTATTCTGAACTGATTTACCGTAAAGCTGAAAGTGTCGATAATCAATACGCGCTCGGTACCGGGGTCATGTATGCCTTAAATGATCGTGTCCAATTAGATGCGAATGTCGGTGTGGATCTGGATGGTGCAGATCGAAGTTACTTCTCAGGCCTAGGTTTCTCTGTGCTGTTCTAAGTTATTCAACTCACAGATGATGAAATACTCGCAGTTCCCGACCTGGGGGAAAATGCTTGCGCCGGTTATTTTGGGAAGCACCTTGTTCAGCAGTCCTGTTCAGGCAGAAACTGCATTGTTGTCTGCCGAGCAGGCCTTTCCTGTGAGCGTGATCTCTACCAGTCAGCAGCAGGCTGAACTGAGCTGGCAGATTCCGGACAACTATTATCTGTATCAGCATAAAATTGAAGTCCGGCAGGGCAATCAGCCGGTGTCGTTTGAGTTGCCACCCGCTGAAGATTTATATGATGATAACTATGGACATACCCAGGTTTATTATCAGCAGTTAAAGTTTCAGATTCCGACTCAGGCGGGGCAATCCTATCAGGTCAGCTGGCAGGGTTGTGCCAAAGACCGGATCTGTTATCCGCCACAAACCATTCAGTTCAAGACCGATTTGTCCGGTCTGGTGCAATTTGAAGCTGCCGGATCAGGAGCAAAGCGTTTACTTGATCTGAATACGTCATCACTGCAACACAATACCCTGTTTAATACAGCGGATTCCTCAGAGTCTGCAGCAGATGGACTCTCTGCATCAGCCCACACACAAACCGAACCCTATGCAGCACAAGACCAGAAATGGTCAGCCCAACTGCTTGAACGCTCTTTGGGCTATGGGCTTTTACTGTTCTTTGGCTTGGGAATTTTACTGGCTTTTACGCCGTGTTCCTTGCCGATGCTGCCGATTCTGACCTCGCTGATCGTACGTGACAGTAAAGGCCTGAAAGCCTGGATGATTGCACTGACTTTTGTCAGCAGTATGGCCGCTGTCTATGCGGTACTCGGCCTAATTGCGTCTTCGGCCGGCCTGAATTTTCAGCGCTGGTTGCAGCAACCGGGAACCCTGATCGCTTTTAGTGTGCTATTTGTTCTGTTTGCTCTGAATCTGTTTGGCCTGTTTGAAATCAAATTGCCGCAACGTCTGGTTCATCGTCTGGATCGGGCACAGGCCATGCAGCAGGGAGGCAGTCTGGTCAGTGCCGGCGTTATGGGCATGATTTCGGCGCTTCTGGTGGGGCCATGTCTGACCGCACCGCTGGCAGGTGCATTATTGTTTATTTCCCAGACACAAAGTCAGTGGCAGGGGGCTTTACTGCTGTTTACCCTGGGTTTTGGGATGGGCACGCCTTTATTGCTGGCCAGTATTCTGGGGGCGCGGATTCTACCTAAAGCCGGGCACTGGATGAATCAGATCAAAGTGCTCTTTGCCTTTATCATGCTGGCGCTGGCGCTATATTTTATTCGCCCGTTGATTTCAGAAGCTGCGTTACAGTGGTTATCCTTAGCTTTGGGCATGGTCTTCGTGGCTTACGTACTGTTCCGGATTTTCTGGCATCGCACTGGTCTAAGATGGCTGTATATCCTATGTCTGGTACTGGCCGTGCCTTATATTGCTTATAGCCAATATCAGCACAGTCAGCGTTTTTTTGTGGAGCAGGCGAGCACAGAAGCCAAGTGGCATGTAGCACGCAGTGCAGCAGAATTTCAGCAGATTTTGGACAAGGCTCCACAAGGGCAAAAGATCATTATTGATATCTACGCCGATTGGTGTGTTGCCTGTCAGCCGATTGAACATCGTATTTTAAAATCTGTAGCGGTGCAGCAGGCGCTTGCGCCATATTTCCTGATCAAGCTGGATTTAAGCCAATATAATGCCTCTCATCAAGCGCTGTTAAACCAATGGGAAATTCTAGGACCGCCAACGTATTTATTCTTGAATGCACAGCAGCAGGAAATTCGTGGCTTGCGTTTGACCGGTGCCTTTAGCGAGGCAGAATTGCTAGCACAGCTGCAAGCACTAGCTCAAAGTGAAAATCCATAATCAAGTCTTAAAAAGCTGAACCCGTTTAAGAGACCTGTATCTGTACTGGAACCGGTTCAGCATAGGCTTTGACCAGATTACGCCCACCGGCTTTGGCTTGATAAAGCGCCTGATCGGCCTGACTCAATAATTGTTGTGGGCGTAATTCCGCGCTAGAAATAGCAATCCCGAAACTGGCGGTCACCGGAATCAGCTCACCCTCATCACTGAAAATCTGCAATTGCTGAATGGCGATACGGCAGCGTTCAGCCACTTGTTCGGCTTTTTCCAGACTGGTATTTTTAAGCACCAAAATAAATTCTTCCCCACCAAAACGGCCGACCACATCACTTTCGCGCAATTGCTGGTTCAGCACAGCACTCACTTCAACTAAGGTTTGATCGCCCTTATGATGGCCATAGTGATCATTAATTTTCTTGAAATGATCCAGATCCAGTAAGACCAAGGCGTAATTCGGAGTTGCTGCGGCATTCAGTTTATCCAGACATTGGTTGATGCTACGGCGGTTAAACAGATTGGTAAGCGGATCAATCTGACTCAGTTGTTTGATCAGCTGCTCACGATGCCGCCATTGACTGAGCAGAATCTCGAATAAGACCATACAGACGGCCAGAATTGGCAAAATGAAATACAGCATCGATAACAGCCAGAAACCATTATAGAAAAGCTTGTCATCGATATTAAATAGCGGTGAATAAGGCAATTGATGACTGAAACTTAAATAGGCACATCCGCCTAGGAAAATTGACGCTGGAATCAGCATGCTATAAACCAGCGTGCGATGGAACAGCACCAGTCCCACCATAATTAAACAGACATAGGAGGTCGTGGCCACAGGGCTGATCACCCCGACGAGATAGGCGTCACGACACAATGAGATAACAAAAGTACCCACTGCCATATAAGGCAGATAACGTTCAATCAGCTGATTCCCCTGAAATTTATAACAGGGAAAAATCAGGAGAAATAGAATTACCAGAAAGCTGCTGTTCAGAGTAATTTGTGTATAGACCCGTTCTAGATGAACATATTGCCAATATTCGGGATTTAATAACACGAAAATATCCCAGCCGAGCCAGGTCAGATGTACTCCGCATCCCAAGGTCAGCATCAGGATGCATTTCTTCAGGATGCGCCAGTTCATCACGACTTCATCTTCGACCAGATATTTCTTGATTCTGTGTCTTAGCACTTTTTCTAATACAGGCGATATTCGCTTCATGGTCCCGGTCTGACTTTAATTGTTATGGCAGATTTTTTTTAAGACTTATTGGATATTTATAACTTTATTTACACAAGATAACATAAGTTTGAATGCTTGATAAACAACAATATTTAAAACATTTTTGTGATTTAGTTGATATCTGATCTGCTCAGTCTTTGCCGATAGCGCAAGTGATCCAGGCTATGTCAAAGGGTCTTAATCAAAATTAAAGAGGTTAAGAGGTATACAGTTTCGTTCTAAATTCAGGATGATGTGTTTTATTTGTACTAATTATTTCAATATAGTCAATCGTTAAAATGGCTGCATTGTTAGAAACAACCAAAGATAAAGAGCGAAGCCATGAAAGTTTTACAGATTGATTCCAGTATTTTAGGAGATGCTTCTATTTCGCGTCAGTTGACTCAGGCCGTGGTGGAACAATTGCAGCAAAAATATGCTGAGGCCATTGAAGTTGAATATCTGGATCTGGCTGCACAGCCTATTCCCCATCTTACCGCCGAAATTTTAATGGGTCAGAACGCAGAACAGACGGCATTGGGCGAGGAAATTTTAGAGCAATATTTGCAGGCGGATATCGTGGTGATTGGTGCAGCGATGTATAACTTTGGTTTGCCATCGACCCTAAAAGCCTGGATTGACCGGATCTGTGTCGCGGGACGTACCTTTAAATATGCCGAACAAGGTCCTGTAGGTTTGGCGGGCAATAAGAAAGTGTATATTGCCAGCAGCCGTGGTGGTGTCTATGGCGAGCAAAGCCCGGCTGATTTTCAGGAGGCTTTCCTGAAAACCGTATTTAACTTTACCGGTGTGAATGATATCGAAGTGATTCGTGCTGAAGGGGTGAACATGGGCGAAGCGGTTAAAGCCCAAGCATTGCAAACTGCATTGCAGCAGGTTCAGGCCATTTAAAACCTAAAACCTCTTTTCAAAGGTCAGCTACGGCTGACCTTTTTTATGCATTGAATTATGGTTAATCTCGGTCCAGACGATGGGCAAATTCTGCAAGATCGGTCAGGGCCTGCTTGGCTTCATCGAACCAGGCACTGAACATCTGGAAGTTGTGCCACATGCCGGTATACAGTTTAAATTCGACCTCGACACCCGCCTGTTCCGCTTTTTCTTTAAAACGGCTAGCATCATCCAGCAGAATTTCCTTGGAACCTACCTGAATATGAATCGGTGGCAAACCGGTTAAATCGGCAAAAAAAGGAGAAACTTCCGGATCACCCCGATCAATTGAACGCGGTACATAATATTCAATCCCGGTTTGAACTGTTTCCAGAGACAGCAGGGCATCATGCTTCTGGTTATAACGTAAAGATTCACTGGTCAACGTTAAATCTAGCAGTGGAGACAGCAGAATCAGACCGCTGACCTGTGGAAGACTTTCCTGCTGTATTTTGAGTGCCAGCGCCAAGGCCAGATTGGCACCGCAAGAATCGCCGGACAGAATAATATCTTTGGCCTGAACACCTTGATCCAGCAGCAGATTATAGACATCAAACAAGGCTTCTAATGCTTCTGGATAGGCAGATTCAGGTGATAGCGGATAATCGACATGCAGTACCTGCATCTGGGTTCGAGCCGCAATTTGAGTCATAAAGGCGCGATGGGTATTTAAAGAACCTAAGTAAAATGCGCCGCCATGAATATGAAAAATCAGCTGGGTCGATTCCTGCTGCGGCTTAATTTCTTCCGCGCGCAGTCCGGCCAGTCGGAGCGAGCGAATCTGTACCGTTTTATCCTGAGGGAAAAGTTTGCACATCTGTTCCAGAGCAATGCGCATTGAACTCGGTGGAAGACTGAATCTGCTCGGGGCACGAATGGCCGTTTTTAAAAAGCTTTCTGTAATTAATTGTTTCGTTAGCGGGCTTATCTTCATCTTCCTTCCATCTTTTTGTGCTTTTATTGATCGTGTAGATTATTTACCAACCATATTTACAAGGTTACACTAAATAGTCACACCTAAAAATTGAAAAATTGTTGTGACTTTTTAATACTACATGGGTCTATTTTCAGACTAAGGAAATGAAGAAAAATGAAAAAAATAGCGCTTACGTTAGGACTACTAGGCTTATCTGCACTGGCTAATGCCGCGGATCCTTTAAATGGCACGGTATGGAAAACCATTGATGATAAAACCAAGCAGCCTAAGGCCATGGTTAAATTCACTGAACAAAAGAACGGCACTTTGTCAGCCAGTATTCAGTCTGTGTTAACTCCAGGTGAAGAAAATGCCTGCAAGAAATGTGAAGGTCCATATCACAACAAATCTCTGAAAGGCTTGACCATTGTTAAAGGTCTGAAAAATGCTGGCGGGACCAGTTATGACAGCGGTTCGATTCTTGATCCACAATCCGGTAAAACCTATAAGTTGAAAGGCCAGCTGGCAGACGGCGGCAAGAAACTTGAGCTACGTGGTTTTATCGGCGTAGCGGCATTGGGTCGTAACCAGACCTGGATTCGCGCCAACTAATTTATTTTAAGTAGATATACAAAAGCCTGACCAATGTCAGGCTTTTTTTATGAATACCATTTAGAGCAAGAGATTAGTGATTCAAGCCACGATAAGCTGTTTCATCAAAACCGGCAATAAATCCTGTGGAGGTTGCCAAGATTGGACGTTTGATTAAACTGGTATGGGTAGTTAATACATTAATTAATGCATCTTCACTCGACAGGGCGGTCTGTTGCTCTTCTTCACTGAGTTTACGCCAGGTAGTCCCTTTTTTATTCAGAACCACATCCTGCCCCAAGGCATCCAGCCAGGTTTTGACGGTTTCAGCATCGATGCCCTGTTTTTTATAATCATGAAATTCATAACTAAGACCTTGCTCAGTCAGCAGATCAAAGGCTTTCTTCATCGAACTACAATTTTTAATTCCGTAAATTTTTAACATAGCTGCCATCTAAAAAATTTAAATCATGAACTAGCTTAACCAAATTGGCAGCAGCAGACCATGCAAAAGCAAATGAAAAAAAGGAAAAAATTTTAAATAGCAGAAAAGTCATGTCATCAAAATGACATCAAGCAGCTTTAACATGAGCACTAAGAAAAAGAACAATCTAAATAATAAGAAAAATAGAAATTTGGGGATAATAGAAATAGAAAACCCGCATTTAATCATCCTGATCATGCGGGTCTCAATCCAACGTCCAATGTCACATCCATGCAAAACAAGCTAAATCTATAGTCTGTTTTATTTTCGTCCTACGGCGTCCTGTCCTTATGTTGTCGTCCTGACATGTCCTTGTGCCGTAGCGCTATAATGCTATGTTATTACATTGAGATAAACCCAAAAAATACGTCATGTCATGTAAGAGATAAGCCTTAATTGAGTGAACAGCTGTTCACTCAATTAAATAGAGAAGATTATAATTTATAGTCGATGATCACGGGGGCGTGGTCGCTAAACCATCGTTCTTTATAGACCCAAGCATTAACGGTGCGCTCTTTCCAGTCCGGAGAACAAGCATGATAATCAATCCGCCAACCAACATTCTTAGCACGCGCCTGTCCACGGTTTGACCACCAGGAATATAACTCGGCTTCTTTACGCACTTCACGGAAAGTATCAACATAACCGAGTTCATCGTAGATATGATCTAACCATGCACGTTCATGCGGTAAGCAACCCGAGGCTTTCTGGTTACCCGACCAGTTTTTAATATCAATACGTTTATGCACGATATTATAGTCACCGCAGACAATTACCGATTTATTTTCATCGCGCCACTGTTTCAGAATTTTTGCGTATTCTTCCAGAAAGTGATCTTTACGTGCTTGCGCTTCATCACCCGATGAACCGGAAGGCAGATACAGGGAACAGATCTGTACAGTTTGTTCTAGACCCAAGTCAAATTCAGCAGCAATAAAACGGCCTTGTGAATCGGCCAGTTCAAAACCCAGGCCATCGGTTAAAGACACAAAAGGCAGACGGCTATAAATGGCAGTACCGGCATAACCCGGACGCTCGGCAGGAAACAGGTGCGTGTACCAGCCTTCAGGCTTGAATTTATCGGTCCACTGCGCATGCGTGATCCGGCTTTCCTGCATGCAAATCACGTCGGCATCCGACTGTTCCATCCATTCCAATAGGCCTTTGGTGACAGATGAACGTAAGCCGTTGACATTAATTGAAACGACGCGAAGAATTTTTTGATCACCTGGATAGCTACTCTTTGGTATCATGCGCAAGTCTTACCTTAATTAATGGATTTAGGAGCACCTCATGTCAACGCCAGCTCAGTTTAACCCGCAAGCTTTTATCGAACTCGCATTATCACGCGGTGTGCTTAAATTTGGTGAGTTTACTTTAAAATCGGGACGTGTGAGTCCCTATTTTTTTAATGCGGGTCTGTTGAATGATGGTGAAGCCTTGACACTGCTGGCTTCTGGCTATGCTGCAAAACTGACTGAATGTGACCATGTTGAAGTGATCTTCGGCCCTGCCTATAAAGGCATTCCCTTTGTGGCAGCAACTGCTGTGGCTTTGTCACAAAATCATGGGGTAAGTGTGCCGTGGGGTTTTAATCGCAAAGAAGCCAAAGACCATGGTGAGGGTGGCGTATTGGTGGGTGCTTCTGTAGAAGGTAAAAAAGTCTGGATCATTGATGACGTAATTACCGCAGGAACGGCGATTCGTGAAGTCGTCACCATCCTGAAAAATGCCGGTGCCCAAATTGCCGGTGTACTCGTGGCGCTTGATCGTCAGGAAAAAGGTCAGGGTGATTTATCTGCGATTCAGGAAGTGCAGCAAGAGCTTGAGATTCCTGTACATGCCTTAGTTACCATGAAAGATTTAATGGACTATCTGGAAGCGAAAGGCGACCTAGAAGCTTTGGCGAAAATGGAAGATTACCGTGTTAAATATGGGATCTAAGCCTGGATTGGCATAGAAAAGGAAGCTTAAGCTCACTGCTGTCCCATAGTTTGCTTTAAATAAAAAAACCTGAGTCCTAACAGTTAAAATATGAGTGCAAACAAACACTTTAACGACCAGGATTCAGGTTTTGTCACATCAGAATACCGTATTTCATGAGCTAATTAAACCTGTTGTGCGACAGGATTTTGAACAACTTGCTAAAGTACACCATGTTGGACAGAAATTTAGAGCGGCTTCCCGGTGGGATCAGTTTATTGCCATATTGATGTCTCAATTCTCTTGTAGACAAAGTCTGAGAGATATTCAATCCAATTTGGAGTGCCAACAGGAAAAGCTAAGTCATCTCGGAGCAAAGTCTATTCCCCGAAGCACGCTGGCACGAATCAATGAGCAGCAGCCTGCTGCCTTGTATCAACAGCTATTTTACAAGTTGCTTAAATACTATGAACACTCAAAAGTAGCTCATAAATTTCGCTTTAAGAATCCCTTGTATTCCTTGGATGCCAGTCATATTGACCTGTCGCTTTCCTTATGTGAATGGGCCAAAGTTCACGACTCAAAAGCCAGCATGAAACTCAGCATAGGATTGAATCACAGCAATGATATTCCTGAGTTT
>NZ_JBLVOM010000237.1:0-84844 GCF_053543775.1 Acinetobacter endophylla
TTGGTGACCGTCCTCGCTCTAATGATGACAATCGTGGTAACCGTGTAGATTACAAACCAGCTCGTGAAGGCGGTTATGGTGATCGTCCAAAACGTGATTTTGGTGATCGTCCAGCTCCACGTCGTGAAGGTGGTTTCGGTGATCGTCCAGCACGTTCATTCGGTGATGACCGTCCAAAACGTGATTTCGGTGATCGTCCAGTACGTCGCAACTTTGATGACAAGCCACGTGGTGAACGTTCGTTCGGTGGTGAAGATCGTCCACGTCGTAAATTTAACGACTAATTCAGTCGCTAGATGAAGATAAAAAACCGGTAGAAATACCGGTTTTTTTATGCATTGAGTTTTTTACTTTTTAACGTAAAATGTCTACTAATTCATGTTTAGTCAGGGTTATGATAATTATTGATATGAAAAGCTTAACTGTTCGATCTCAATTGATAGAGGTGTATATGCCATATATCGCATTGACCTTGATTTTATGTAATATTATCTACTATTTATACAGTCTTTTTAATTAAGCAAGCTATTTGACTTAAACTTAAGTACATATTTTTTCTATAAAAAATCCGAAATATTCAATTATTGTCATTTTATTATGATTTAACCCATCTTTTTCAACTGCTAACATTTTGAACGTCGTTCCTTTATAGTATGCATGCTGAAAAAATGCAGGAATAAACTCAGCTATGAAAAATCAAACAGCGCGAGATACTCGTCAATCTCTGATTGAAGTCAAGAATTTGAGCTTCAAGCGGGGTGAGCGCGTGATTTATGACGACGTGAGTTTGAATATTCGTCGTGGGCAGATTACTGCCATCATGGGGCCATCCGGAACCGGTAAAACCACTTTATTAAGGTTAATTGGTGGACAGCTGACACCGGAACATGGCCAAGTTTTGTTGGACGGCAAAGATATTGCCTCAATGTCGCGTTCCGAGCTTTTTTCAGCACGTGCACGTATGGGCATGTTATTTCAGAGCGGTGCTTTGTTTACCGATATGAGTGTGTATGAAAATGTCGCGTTTCCAATTCGTGCCCATACCAAACTGCCAGAGCATTTGATTAAAGAAATCGTGGCACTAAAACTGGAATCAGTTGGTTTGCGTGGTGCAGAGCAGATGATGCCGTCTGAACTGTCTGGCGGTATGAACCGACGCGTAGCTTTGGCCCGGGCAATCGCGCTGGATCCTGAGCTGATCATGTACGATGAACCCTTTGCCGGGCAGGATCCGATTGTGATGGGGGTGTTGACCCGTTTAATCCGCTCTTTGCGTGAAGCACTGGACTTGACCACGATTATTGTTTCGCATGATGTCGCAGAAACCCTATCCATTGCTGACTACATTTATGTGGTGGCAGAGGGCAAAATTCAGGGCGAAGGTACGCCGGCAGAACTCAAGGCGCATCCGTCTGCTTTTGTACAGCAATTCCTGACCGGTTCGGTAGAAGGCCCGGTGGATTATCAGTTTAGTCATCGGGCTTATTTAAGTGATGAGGTACGTTCATGAATGCAATTGCCGCATTAGGTAGACGCGTTATTGAACGTGTACAGGGGATTGGGGTCGCGACCCTGATGCTGTTGCAGATTTTATTTTCCATGCCGACATGGCTTGGAGTGAAACTGTTTGTTTATCAGATGTACCGGGTCGGGGTGTTGTCCCTGCTGATTATTGTGGTGTCTGGCCTGTTTATTGGAGCCGTTCTTGGTTTGCAGATGTTTAGCATCTTGTCGACCTTTGGCAGTGAGTCGATGCTGGGAACAGCAGTTGCACTGACTTTGCTGCGTGAGCTGGCGCCAGTAGTTGCGGCTTTGCTGTTTGCTGGACGTGCCGGTTCAGCCTTGACCGCAGAAATTGGCCTGATGAAAGCCACTGAACAACTGTCCAGTATGGAAATGATTGGGGTAGATCCATTAAAGCGTGTAATTTCGCCACGTCTTTGGGCAGGGATTTTCAGCTTGCCCATGCTTTCGGTTATCTTTGCTGCAGTCGGGATTATGGGCGGTAAGATGGTCGGTGTGGACTTTCTGGGAGCCGACGAAGGCGCGTATTGGAGCGGCATGGAAAGCAGCGTGCAATTCTACAAAGATGTCTTGAATGGCACCATCATTAAAAGTTTTGTATTTGCATTAATTTGTACCTGGATTGCGGTATACCAAGGTTATGCTTGTGTCCCGACCTCGGAAGGTATTGCAACTTCTACAACCCGTACAGTCGTATATTCTTCACTGTGCGTTTTAGGCTTTGACTTTGTGTTGACTGCGGTCATGTTCGGAGGTGTTTAATGAAATCACGTACTAGTGAGCTGGCCGTTGGTGTTTTTGTTATTTTGTTTGGTATTGCCTTATTTTTCCTGGCAATGCGAGTCAGTGGCCTGGTTGGGAACAATATTTCCGACAGCTATGAAATGACGGCAACTTTTGAAAATGTGAATGGGATCAAGCCACGGGCCAAAGTGGCATTAAGTGGTGTAAAAGTAGGACAGGTGGACCAGATTACCTTGGATCCTGTCACTCGTCTGGCGACCGTACATATGACGCTGGATGGCTCGTTGACCTCGTTTAATGCCGAACAGCTAAAGCAGGTTCAGCAAAATGCGCTGGAAGAGTTGCGTTATAGTTCAGACTATACAGCGGCTACTCCGGCACAACAAAAAGACATGGAAAAACAACTCTTAGCTAACATGAAATCCATCACTAATATTGATGAAGATGCTTATATTATGGTAGCAACCAATGGATTGCTGGGTGAAAAATACCTGAAAATTATTCCAGGTGGAGGTCTGAACTATTTGCAACGCGGTGATCAGATTGCTAATACCCAAGGCACCATGGAAATTGAAGATTTAGTCACGAAGTTTATTACTGGCGGTGCCGGTAAGTCTTCGGATAGTCAAGAAGCAGCCCCAGAACAGGCGACAGTTTCAGGATCGACCGATGCAGAACCTGCATTCGTTGAATAATAGATTGAGGAGATATCAGTGAAGACTTTAGTAAAACAAACGCTTGCAGCAAGCATTCTTTCCACCATGGTTGCTGGTACAGTGTTTGCAGCTCCAAGCCAAACGCCTCCTGAGTTTATTAAACAAGTGGCGGATAATTTGGTTAAACGTTTACAGGCTGATCATAGCAAATTACAGAGTAATCCAGCCTTGGTCAAAACCATTGTGCGTCAAAATCTGGATCCATACATTGATTCACAGTCTTTCACGCGTATTGTGATGGGGACTTATGCGACGAACCAGTATAGTACTGCTGCACAGCGCGCGCAGTTTGAAAAGAATTTCCGTGAAACGCTCATTGAAAATTATGGTTCTGCATTTTCCAAGTTCAGCAATCAGACCTATAGCGTGCGTCCGTACAAGGCCAGCAATAGCAAAAATCCTGTTGTAACCATCGACTTTAATAATAAAGGCGAGAAAATTCCAGTGGCGTTCCAGCTGGTGGACAAAGGTTCACAATGGAAAATCCGCAACATCAACGTATCGGGTATCGATCTAGGTTTGCAATTCCGTAACCAGTTTGCTGCGACAGTCAAACGTAATGGCGGTAATATAGATAAAGCCATTGCTAACTTCAAACCGGATGCAGAAGCTGCAATCGACAAGAACAAGAAATAATCAGATAGGTGAGCCGTGATTGTATTCAAGGATCAGGAATTGCAGGTTTCAGGCAAGATTGACTATGCCAATGCGCAGGACTATTACCTAAATGGTCTGCGTGTGGTTCAGTCACAGAGCAAGTTTCCGCTTGTGGTTAATCTAGCTGGGCTTGAAAGTGGTAGTACTTTGGCTTTGGCAGTATTGGTGCGCTGGTTGCGCCAGACGCCTCAAGCGCAAGGACTACAGTTTAAAGCTGTCCCTGCTAAAATGATGAATATCATTCAGGCCTGTCATTTACAGGATGATTTACAAATCATTCAGTAAATAAAAAAGCACCGAAAGGTGCTTTTTTATTGCTTTTCAAATAAACATGAATCAGATGAGGAGCGTTTCTTGCACTTCGCTTTAAAAGCAGTGCTTTAAAGCTCGCTTAAATCCACTTCTTCCATCTAAAGTAAATCAATGGCCCAATCAAAAAGCCGATCAAAATGATACTGACCATAATGAAGCTCATGGTGCCTTGTGCAAAAGGCAGAACTTCGATATTCATGCCATAAATACTGGCGATCAGCATCGGTGGCGCAAGCATACTTGGCAAGATCGAGAATCGACGAATCGTATCGTTCTGTTCCGTGTTAATGAATCCGGACGTGGTATCGAGCAGGAAGCGCACTTTCTGAAACAGGAAGGCATCATGTTCAACCAGCGAGCGGACATCTTCACTAAGTTCTCGGATATCCGCATCATAAATATGACTGCCTAAGGCGCGTGGACGAGACAGGAAAGTCAGAACACGGCGTAAATCGATCAGACAGAGCTGAGCTTTCCCGAGCATATCTTCCAGTTGGGCCAGACGGGTAATCATGTCATCCAGATCAAGGATCTGTTCACGATGCCGGTTATTCAGCACTTCAGTTGAGTATTTTTCCAGATCCTTATGCACATCTTCCAGAATATCGGCCAACTCATCCAGTTTGGCCTCGAGCAAACCCAGCAAAATCCAGGTTGGATCTTTATAGTCAATATCATAATCATTGCGGCGCGCACGGGCACGGAAGGCACGAAAGGCCACCAGCTTTTCGCCACGCAAGGTAAACAGACGGTCCTTATGCAGAATGAATGCTACGGTTTGTACCGTCGCCAGCATGCTGGATTCATCTTCGTTTTCATTCTCGACCTGATAGTTTTTATTTTTGGTTAAAAAATAGGTGCTGATATGCAAAATACCGTCATCATCACGGTAAAATCGGGCACTCGAGGAAATATCTTCCAGCGATTTTAAGGTCGGTAAGTTTTGCGCATAGGCATCTAGAATCCATTGCTGCTCTTCTTGTGAAGGTGCAATCAGATCAAGCCATACTAAATCTGGATGCAGGTCGAAATCACCATTAATCGTGATATCTTCTAAGCTACCGCGCTCTGTGGCGTAAAAGGCTTCAAGCATGCTGTCTTTTCTCCCTGGCGCAGTATGTGAATTGGAATGGGTGTATTTTAGACAAGGAATTGAATAAAAACACTGATATTAAGCAGTTATTTTTGGAAAAAACGCGCTTGCAGCGATTTCGTACAATATAGCGTCAATTGGAGAGTGAAATGATGAATTCTATCGCAATTTTTTGTGGTTCAGCACTGGGCTCGGATCCTCTCTATGCCCAGATTGCCGAAAAGGTTGGCCAGACCTTGGCAGCAAGGCATCAGACGCTGGTCTATGGCGGTGGTCGCTCCGGTTTAATGGGGATTATAGCTGATAGTGCTTTGGCTGCTGGTGGCAAGGTGATTGGCGTAATTCCAAGACAGCTGGTCAATCGTGAACTGGCGCATCCGCATATTACCGAGTTGTTTGTGGTCGATAATATGCATGAACGTAAAACCCGCATGTCGGAACTGGCACAGGGATTTATTGCCATTCCGGGTGGTGCAGGAACACTGGAAGAAATTTTTGAACAATGGACCTGGGCACAGTTGGGAATTCATAAAAAGCCTTGTGCTTTTTTAAATGTAGATGGTTTCTATGATGATTTACTCAAATTTATCCATATGACGACTGAGAAAGGTTTTACCAAAGCGCGCTTTAGCGATGCTTTAATTGTGAGTGATAATCTGGATGATATTTTATGCCAGTTTGAAAGTTATCAGCCGCCTGAAGCGAAATGGGGTATGGTCGATCAGACCGATCTTGTAAAATAAATTGTCCACAGCATGATTTGTAGAAAATAAATGAACGTGATTACGGTGGCTGCGGCCATTATTTTAAATGAAGCGCAGCAACTGCTGGTGGTTCGCAAAAAAGGGACGTCCTGCTTTATGCAGGTTGGTGGCAAACTGGAGCCAAATGAAGCACCAGAAGCAACGATGTTGCGTGAAATTCAGGAAGAAATTGGTACAAAGGCAGAGATTCAGCAATTCATTGGGCGTTTTGAAACCCAGACGGCGAATGAACCAGATCATCAACTGGTGAGTTATGTCTATTGGGTAAGTCTGGATCAAGCACCAAAAATTGAAGCGGAAATTGCCGAAATGAAATGGGTCGATCTGGATGAAAAAGAGCTACGACTCGCACCCTTGACCACTGAAATTGTGATTCCTTGGGTGAAGTCGCAGTTACTCGCCCAAGCTTAAATTTTCAGATTTGAGCACCTGCCAGACAGGCTGCATAAACTTTTTGACAGCCCAGTTGTTCAAGTGTTTGGCTCAGTGCTCGAATCGAGCTGCCAGTCGTGACGACATCATCAATAATCAGCACCCGACGATACCGTAGCTTTGAAATGATGTTGATCTGGAATTGCGACTGGATATCTTCAATCCGTTCCAGTCGGCTTAGACCTTTCTGTGAGTGTTGTTTTAGTCGGGTAATCGGTTGCCAGATGGGTACATTCAGTTGTTTCGCCACATGTTTGGCCAGCACCAGAGATTGATTATAACCGCGCTCGGCCAGACGCTCATTCGAGATCGGCATCGGTACTATCGCACTGACTTTAGGCAGGTCTAAACTTAACAGCGCACCTGCCAGTAAATTTTGAAAATGCAGTTTCTGTTCATATTTAAACAGTTGAATCAAACGATCCATCGGGTAGGCATAGTCGCAGGCAATCTGGAACTGCATTTCCTGCCGTTGAATGGTTTGATGTGCCCAGGGTAATTGTCGCCAGCAATCTTCACAGACTGAATGAATGGACTGATGGTCCGTCAGACAGAGCTGACAGGGCTGCAAGCGGGTCAGCCAGGATTTTCCATGTTGCAGTAATTTAAACATAGGCATAGCGCGGTGCTTCCGGTAGCCAGCGTTGCAATAATGCTTCGGCCTGATCAGGATAATCCTTGAGCATCTGCTGGGCCACATAATGTGCCTGATTGAGCAGGTGATCATCACGTTCCAGTTTGGCCACACGGAAATTCATGTCGCCAGTCTGTTTGGTCCCGAGCAGCTCACCTGGGCCACGCAATTCAAGGTCTTTCTCGGCAATCATAAAACCATCATTGGTTTCGCGCATGATTCTTAAGCGTTCCTGACCATTTTGCGACAGCGGATGTTTATACAGTAGCGCACAGAAGCTGGCTTTGGCACCACGACCAACTCGACCGCGTAGCTGATGTAATTGAGACAGACCCAGACGCTCGGCATTTTCAATGACCATAATGGAGGCATTCGGAACATCCACGCCGACTTCAATTACGGTAGTGGCAATCAGCAGCTGTAATTCATTATTTTTAAACTGCTGCATCACCGCCTGTTTTTCATCGGCTTTCATCTTACCATGTACCAGTCCGATATTCAGCGCAGGAAAGCGCTCGCGAATTTCAGCGAAAGTGGCTTCCGCAGCTTGGGCATCTAAGGTTTCAGACTGTTCTACCAGTGTACACACCCAATATGCCTGTTTACCTTCAGCACAGTTGCTGGCAATCCGTTGCAAGACTTCTTCACGTCGGTCTAATGGAATGGTCACGGTCTGAATCGGGGTACGGCCTGGTGGCAGCTCGTCAATCACCGAGGTATCCAGATCACCATAGGCCGACATGGCCAGAGTGCGTGGAATCGGAGTGGCGGTCATCACCAGTTGATGCGGTGACATACCATCTAGCCCTTTATTTCTGAGAGCAAGGCGCTGATCCACACCAAAGCGATGCTGTTCATCAATAATCACCAGACCCAGTTTGGCAAACTCGACATTTTCCTGAAACAGGGCATGGGTCCCGATGACCAGATGGGCACTTCCGTCCCGAATCAGCTGTTCTGCTGCTGCGCGAGCTTTACCTTTCTGCTTGCCGGAAAGCCAGGCTACATTTAAGCCCAAAGGCTCAAACCAGCGTTTAAAGTTCAGATAATGCTGCTCGGCCAGAATCTCGGTCGGTGCCATCAATGCAGCTTGCCAGCCTTCTTCCAGTGCATGGCAGGCCGCTATAGCAGCAACCAAAGTTTTGCCGGCACCGACATCGCCTTGCACCAGACGCAACATCGGTTTATTGGTTCTTAAATCCTGTGCAATTTCTCTGGATACACGTTTTTGTGCACCGGTCATTTCAAAAGCCAAGCTGGCCAGTAACCGTTTGGCATAGGTCTGACTTGGTGCAAATGAAGGCGCTTCGACCTGTTGGATGAAGGCCCGACGTGTCAATAGACTGATCTGATGCGCTACCAGTTCTTCAAAGATCAGACGCTGCTGTGCAGGATGTGAGCCTTGTGCCAGCTGCAGCATATTGGCATTGACTGGCGGGTGATGGATATATTCCAGTGCCTGTTTCAGTGCATAACCATTGCTAAATTTTGCTGGCAGTAGTTCAGGCAGATGGTCGCTGTATTGAGCCAAGGCCTGCTGAATATAATCCCGTATTTTGGGTTGGGTCAGGCCTTCAGTCGCAGGGTAAATCGCCGTGAGCTGGGTTTGAGGTAAAGGTGTGTCCTCAGTAATGACTTGCAGTTCGGGATGATACATTTCCAGACCGCGCGCACCGACCCGCACTTCACCAAAAATTCTTAAACGGTTACCCAGTTTGCAGCGGTCAGTAATACCTTTATAGATATGATAAAAACGTAAAGTAACCTTGCCAAAATCATCATTCAGCAGCACAGCCATGGATTTGCGTTTACCGGGTGGAAAATCTACACCTTTAACGATCCCTTCCAGCAGATAACTGCGTCCCACGCTCAATTGATTCATGGGAATGATCGTGCTACGGTCTTCATAGTCACGTGGTAGATGAAAAAGCAAATCATCAGTATTGAAGATATTTAGTTTTTCGAGTAATGCAGCGGCGGCATTGCCAACGCCTTGTAACTGATGGACTGCAGCCATGTCCCCTCAACCAGATTTGTGATTCGGTGCTCAATGCATATTTTATTTACCGGTTATGGTAAAACATCCCGACGTGTGGCTAAACAACTATTTGAGCAAGGTCATCAAATTAGCACAATTAGCCAGAGTCCCAAAACAGATTCATTCGCAACTCATCTGATTCAGGATGTGCATCAACTGGATTTAACAGCAGTTACACCGATTGACTGGGTCTATGTATTACTTAGTCCAAAACAAAGCGCGGTTGAAGGTTATCAGCAGACTTATCTGGATTCGGTTCAACCTATTGTGGCTGCCTTAAAACAGCATCCGGTGAAACGGATTGTAGTGGTTTCATCGACACGAGTGTATGGGCAAAATTCCGGTGGAATCGTAGATGACGAAACAGAAATTCACCCAATTGATGCTCAGGGCAAAATCTTGCAGCAGATGGAGCAGGCTTATTTCACTGCTTATCCTGAGCAATGTACGATCATTCGTCCGAGTGGGATTTATGGAACATCGGTAGAACGCTTACAAAAAATGGCCGCCTCGATGATGAGTTATCCGAATCTGCACTGGTCCAACCGGATTCATATTGAAGATTTATCACGTTTCTTGTCACAGATGATTCACGTTGAACATCCTGAAAATTCTTATATTGCGACCAACAATGATCCAAAATTATTGTATGAAATATTGCAATGGTTTCAACAGCAGATGAGGATTCCTTTGCTTAAAGTTGAGAGCGGGCAGGTGACAGGTAAGAAACTTTATGCGACTCGAATGCAGAAAATGGGATTTGAGTTAGAGCATCCAGATTGTTATGAGGATTATTTGGAGTTGATGGAAAAATAATCTTTAGCCCTTCTTTTAAAAGAGGAACATTCCTCCTTTTCTCGAAGGGGAGAGGGAGGATTAAATTCCCTCTCCTTTTAGGAGAGGGCTAGGGAGAGGTGGAGAATTTTTTGAACATTTTTCCTCATCTCCCTTGCGAAGCAGTGCTTTTCACCGCGGAGGGAGAAGGAGCTTAGGGGCTTAAATAATCTTACTTCTTCTTCCGCTTCGCGCGTTTCTTGGCTTGTTCAGCCGCAACTGCATCCAAAGCTTCTTTCAGTTCTTCATCCGTAAAGTCGGTGATGTGGTGCAGCATTTGTAGCTTCACTTCATCCAGTACCAAATCTGCATATTGAGCCACATTGGTTAGCTGCTCATCAAAGACAATCGCATTGTCTTCATTGGTACACAGATAACCTTTTTGGGTTAAGACTTTAATAAAGCTCTGGAAAAGGGCTTTGTCGAAGAACTCAGGTGAGTTGAACTCATATAGCACAGACAGGCGCTGTCCCACCAGATAACTCAGCTCTTCGACCTGACGGGTCGAAATATTGCCAGAACCACGCTGGGTAATCAGTGCCAAAGTCATGTAGTAACGTTCCAGACTTTGGGTTACTGGTGCAGCTAGAACTTCAAGCTGATGATGCGCTTCTGTATTTGGTGCAGGTGCAATGAGGTTTTCACCATCTTGCGTGATCAGTTTGGCAGAAATCAGGTTATCAATATGGGCATTGACCTGATCCTGAATCTCATCTTCATGCCATTTTAAAAATAGCTCAGCTTTGAGGAACGGATACAGGGTGCTGCTGATATTGACCACATCATGACGGCGGATGGTGCCGTTATGTTCAGTCAAGGCTGCAATCAGGGATGGCAATATAAAAGTATGCACAATATTATTACGGAAATAGGTCAGCAGAACCGCCTGATTATCTACAATCGCAATAATATCGCCCAGTACATGCTTCACCCGCTTGATCAGTTTCAGCTTCATCGCATAGGCAATTATTTCTTTGCCTGACAGCGGCGTGACCTGCATGCGTTCATCATAAGGCAGGGCGGTGAGCAAGGTGCGATAGGTATCCAACTGCTTGATACAGATTTCTTCATCCAGCGTATGTTTTGGCGTGGCCAGCAAGATTAAAGATAATAACGATACCGGATTGATCACGACTGCACTGTTAATATTTTCCAGAATAGCCTGTGCAGAGCTATTCACCGCGTCAGAAACCGCTTGTGGAACCGGATCATCGTTCTTTTCGATCTTGATATTTTCTGCACCATGCTGTTTCAGGATATCATCCAGAAATACCGGTTTACCGAAGTTCAGGTGCACCTTGCCAAAAATGCGTTCAATCTTGCGCAGGGTTTTCAAAATACCAAAAATAGACTCGGCTTCTTTTGGCTTACCACTCATCTCACCGACATAGGTACCACCTTCCATTAGGCGTTCATAGCCGATATAGGTCGGTACAAACACAATCGGTTTGGACTTGCCACGTAAATGACCATGCACGGTCATTGCCAGCATCCCGGTTTTTGGCGGTAGCAAACGACCGGTACGTGAACGGCCACCTTCAATAAAGTATTCCAGCGGGGTATTACGTGACAGGACGCTATACAGATATTCTTTAAAGACCGTGGTATAGAGCGCGTTGCCGCGGAAGGTACGGCGAATAAAGAAAGCGCCACCACCGCGTAAAATCTGGCCGACAAAAGGCATATTCAGGTTGTCGCCCGCTGCGATATACGGCACCATCAAACCACGGCGATAGATCACATATGACAATAACAGATAGTCAATATGACTGCGGTGACAGGGGGTATAGACAATTTCATAATCCTTGGCCAGTTCACGCACGGTACTGAAATTATGGACTTCCACGCCGTCATAAAGCTGGGTCCATAAGCGGGTCAGTGCTTTGTCGGCAAAACGTACGGTAGAATGAGAATAGTCGGAAACGATTTCGTTCAGATAACCGATGGCACGACGTTCGGATTCCAGCATCGAGGTTTTACTGCGAATACTGTCATTGCGAATCGCCGCCTGTACATCTGGTGACTTGATCAGACCATGCATCACATTACGGCGGTCGGACAGATCCGGCCCGAGAATGACTTCACGCTGACCATCCAGGTAATCATTTAAAGTGCTGACAATATAAGTTGCTGGCGCTGAATTTGGATGCGTCTCTTTGGCAAAGTTAATCAATGCGCGTAAAGACTGCGGTTCATGGAATTCTAAATAAGACTGGCGACCATGCAGGCCGATATTGACCAGTTGCTTGACCCGGCTCGGTGTAGACCAGGTATCGGTAAACAACAGCTTAAACCAAGAATCTTCTTTTTCAGGCTCACGTCCCCAAAGTACTGTTACCGGTACCAGTTCGACATCCAGTTCAGGATGCTGTTCCAGGATTTCAATCAGGCGTAACAGGCGCGGCGGGAAAGCATGCGGTGGTGAGCTGAGCAGGTTATTTTCATCATGATGCTGTAAAAACAGCAGCGAAGCTTTTTCCTTACTATTGCCCAGTTGCATTGGATCGAGCGCAGCTGGCAACTTTAAACGGCGGGTTTCTGCATCGACGACCAACGCATTACTACGCGAATGGTTCTGTAAAACGTAACAGACCAGCTTTCGCGATTCTGCCGCGGTCTGATCAGGTTCAGGTGCTGTCACTTCACTTGGTACTTCCCCAAGAACATGAGGGGTAACCACAAGATCAAGTAGCTTACTTGAAAGCTTGCGATACATTTGACCAAAGCCATTCTTGGACATAGCTGCTCCTAATTTTACTGACCAAAACCACAGGACTTCTGAGGGGATTTATTTTTGCGGGTTTCCAAAGCGAAACCATATATCTTTTTTTAACAACTTCAACAGAAGTGCGCTAATTTTAGCGTGAAAGCAGATGCTTTTCCTAGTCACTTATGACATCAGTATGACAGAACAGTCATGCAATCTTTAGAGTTTCGGTCTGATTTTGTGGCAGAATATTCCAGATTAATTATTTAGATCTGTTTTTCCATTTTGGGATATCTCCAATATTACGTAGGTTGCTTATGAATGCCTTAACACAGGAACTGGTCGAGCTGCTCAGCTTGGAAAAGTTAGAAGAAAACATTTTTCGGGGAATCAGCCGTAATCTGGTGGGCAAGCGCGTGTTTGGTGGGCAGGTTTTAGGGCAGGCACTCCGCGCTGCGTCTTATACCACAGACCGTCCGGCACACTCGTTACATGCCTATTTTCTGTTTGGCGGAGATGTCAACGCACCGATTATTTATGAAGTGGATCGTATCCGTGACGGCAAGAGCTTTGTCAGCCGTCAAGTACGTGCGATTCAGCATGGTCGCACTATTTTTATGTGTATGGTGTCTTTTGCGTATCAGGAAGAAGGTCTCAATTACCAGATTTCAGAGCCGGAATATCCGCCAGCAGAAAGCCTGAAAAATGAAGCAGAACTGATCAAACAAATGATTGAGTTTATTCCGGAAAATGTCCGTGCGTCCTTCACCCGTGATCGTCATGTGGAAATTCGCCCGGTCAATCCGCAAAATCCATTCCAGCCTCAACCTGAAGCACCGTCTTATGCGCACTATATCCGTACGCATGACCGTATTGCTGCAGAAGTTGATCAGATCTCTTTGCATCAGGCCATTGCTGCTTTCTATTCCGACTTTACCTTGATGACCACGGCGCTTCGTCCACATGGTCTGAGCTATATCTCGCCAAGTTTACAATGTGCCAGTATTGACCATGCCATGTACTTCCATAAACCGTTCCGTGCGGATGAGTGGATGCTTTACGATATGGATGCCACCCAAAGCGCCAGTTCGCGTGGCCTGAATTTTGGCCGGATGTGGCAGAACGGTGAGCTGGTCTGCAGTACCTCTCAGGAAGGCTTGATCCGTTTACGTGAAATCGAAACACAGTAATTTTTCTTCCTGCTCAAAAAGTCGAATCCCTGATTCGGCTTTTTGTTTTTAAGCCGGATGAAAATGGCCATTTGATATCATGTCCTCACGCCGCGTTTATAAAATATTACTCGATTCTGTAGAATTCGCATGGCATAGTGCGGCTTAAGATCAATATTAAAAATGCATGAAAAGATGAGCTTAAATACGCAAATTCTAATTGCCGCCGTATTGGGGGTGCTGTTTGGATTTCTATTGACGATATTTCCGCAGACCTCATTTTTTGATATCAGCTTATATGGCATCGGTATTGTCAGCAGTATTTTTATTGGCTTGTTAAAAATGCTGTTAGTGCCGCTGATTTTTAGCTCAATCGTGGTCGGTGTATCCAATCTGCAGGCGGGTGGGCAACTGAGCCGTACCTGGAAAATTACCCTGATGTGTTGTGTGACCACCACCACCTTGGCGCTCATTTTAGGTCTGGCGTGTGCGCATCTGTTTGATGTGGGCAAAGGCGTCGATGTACTGATGTTCCAGGATGCCATGGCACAACATCAAACACCGGATACGCTCACGCCATCTTCTTTCTTTACCAACTTTATTCAAAATACCCTGATCAATCCGTTTAAAGCCTTTGCCGATGGCAATGTCTTGGCGGTGGTAGTCTTTGCGCTATTTGTTGGTGTAGCACTAGTCGCAGGTGGAGATAAATTCCGTACTGTGCGCAAGCTGAGTCACCAGTTTTTTGAAATCATGATGTTGATGATTGGCTGGGTGATGAAACTGGCACCGCTCGGTATTTTTGCCTTATTGGCTAAATTAATTGCCACTGAAGATGTTTCAGTTCTCAGTCGTCTGGCTGAATTCGCTGCGGTAGTCACCGGTACGACGATTTTTCATGGCATCGTGGTTTTGCCTTTATTGCTGTGGATTTTCGGCAAGATGGATCCGGTCACGTTCTTTAAAGGCACACGTGCTGCCTTGATTACTGCCTTTGCCACCAGTTCCAGTTCGGCCACCATGCCCTTGTCGATGAAATGCGCGCAGGAAAATTTAGGTGTGCGTCCACATACTGCAGGCTTTGTAATTCCACTCGGTACACAGTTAAATATGGATGGTACGGCGCTGTATGAAGCAGCTGCAGCTCTATTTATTGCCAATTTAATGGGGCTGGATCTCAGTCTGGGGCAGCAGCTGGTGGTCTGTGCGACGGCGATGATTGCATCCTTGGGTGCACCGGGAATTCCGAGTGCCGGTATGGTGACCATGATTATGGTCTTGCAATCGGTCGGTTTGCCTGCCGAGGCGATTGCCATTCTTTTACCGATCGACCGTTTACTGGATACCGTACGCACAGTCGTGAATGTTCAGGGAGATATGATGATCAGTGTGGTGGTAGATCGGCATACACGTGAACCCGATCTTCAAGCTACAGATAGCTAAAACATTTAAAAAATAAAAAAAGCAGGCCATTGGTCTGCTTTTTTTATAAGGTAAGTTTTAATAAATCAAGAACAATCCCAGACCATTGCGGTGATATGGATCTTAATCCGCTGAACGCTTATTCTGATTTAGCTCATCTGCCGCTTTAAGCTCGGATTGATCCTGCTCAAGCAATTTCAGTGGTTCTTCAGCTTCATTTAAAGCATGCATCGATACTTCAGTAATATGCTCTGAATCAGTTTCACTAAGCTCGAGTTCTCCAAGCGGTTCATCGGATTCATTCAAATCATGCGCTGATGCTTCAGGAATACTGTCCAGATCATATTCAGACGCTTGATCTAAGGTAAAGTTCAAACGACCACCCATGACACTGGCCAGTTCTTCTAAACCTTGTTTGTTCATGGAGGAAAACAGTTGAATCGAGAAATCCAGCTTCATCTTTTTCAATGCCGCTTTGACTTCCTGCAAGGCTTTGGATGCAGGACCACGGTTTAGTTTATCTGACTTGGTTAACAAGACATGCACGAACAACTGGCGGGAATAAGCCCATTCCAGCATCATCACATCGAAGTGTTGCAGGGGATGACGGATATCCATCAACAATACCAGGCCTTGTAAGCTCTGGCGATGAATCAGGTAGTTTTCCAGTTCTTTTTGCCAGACCAGTTTCATTTTTTCAGGCACAGCCGCATAACCATAACCGGGTAAGTCGACCAGACGCTGATCCGGATTACCCAGACTGAAAAAGTTGATCATCTGGGTGCGGCCAGGTTTTTTCGATGCACGTGCCAGCTGTTTCTGGTTAGTCAGGGCATTAATCGCACTAGACTTACCTGCATTCGAGCGGCCGGCAAAAGCAATTTCATAGCCTGTATCTTCTACACAAAGACTGAGTTTGGGTGCACTCATTAAAAATTCGGCTTTGCGTAGCCAGTTGAGTGCGCGCACAGAATATTCAGTAATGGCAGAATCAACTTTTTTCTCATAGCTGATCTTTTGCTTAGGCGCATGGGCTGTCTTACTGTTTTTGGATTTTCCTCTGCTGTGGTGCATAACTCAACTTCAATAAATGATCTACAATGAAACATTATAAAGGAAGTCGCACAGGCAAGCGAACTTTGCCGCAAGAATAAGTCACAAGACCTGACCCGCAAGACTTTAAAGATTAACTAGGCCGATCGGAGAATTTCTACTGAAACGCGCATTTCGTGGCCTAATCACATCTTTAAGCACATATTGGTCCAGACTGCTATAAAACTGTTCAACCGCATCATCTAAAATACTTTTTAAACCACAAATCGGACGTAACACGCAGGGTGGGCTATTGCATTCCACTACATTGCTGTCGCGTTGCAGGATCCGCACAATCTGTCCCAGTTGAAGGTTCAGGCTTGCCGGATTTAAACGTATGCCGCCACCTTTGCCACGTGTGGTGATCAGCCAATCCTGTTTCGCCATAAAGTGCACGATTTTCATGGCATGATTTTGTGAAACCTGCAAGCGCTCGGCAAGCTCTGCAATGGTATAAGGGAGATCACGTGGCTGTGCGACATACATCAGGATCCGAAGCGCATAGTCAGTGAATTTATTGAGTTGCATAAGATCAACAGCTAGAAAATGAAAGAATTGAATGCTAAAAGCTCCACGAATGGAGCTTTTAATCAGAATCTGATGCTAGTCTAAACCGTTTTTGCAATTAAAGCTTGAGCGGGGCAGACACTTCGACCACATCACCAACTTTGTAGTGGTTGATCAGGGTCTGTGCAACCGAGAATGCGGTTGGATTTTCTTCCGCTTTCACAGTAATTTGATATTGCTCGTTTTGAGCCTGGTCAAAGCTAAACTGTTGTGGTTGACGAATGTGCTGTTCAGGCACCTGTACACGTACTGAAATATGTTCACCCGCTTCAGCACTTGCAATCGCAGCACCATCTTTAGCTTTAAGCGTAAAGATTTTACCTGCATCGGTATCATTGACTGCTGCCACTTCAAATTCGCGCCAGCCCGCCCAGCCACCATTTTCAGAAGCTAGAGTGGCATATTTAGATTTTTCCACACCAATCAAAATATCTGCCAGTTGCATATACGCTTCTTTCCAGGCTGCGATCAGGTCTGAGTCCATGGGTACATCTAAAACTTCGCTGATCGAGTGCAACAGGTTGTCACCGACAATCGCATATTGATCCGGCTGAATATCCAGGCTGACATGTTTAGTGGTAATACGTTCGATGGCTTTGGCCAAAACGCCCGGATTGGTAATGTTTTCAGCATAGGCAAGTACTGCGGCAGCCAAGGCACGTGGTTGACGGCCAGTACTTTGATGATCCATGTTGAAGGTGTTTTTTAACTCTGGATGGTTGTTCAGCATGCGGTTATAGAAATACGTGGTAAGTGCTACGCCGTTTTCACGTAAAACAGGAACAGTCGCTTGTACAAGTTCGATATGTTGTGGAGTCATGAGAGCCGTCTACAGATGTTTTTTAAAAGATGCATTTAATTTACATCTTTTAAAATGGCTTTACAATAGTGCATAGTCATAAAACCATAAAAAATTATGGGATATAAGAATATCCCATAAAAAGTGTGATGATGATCGGAAAAGGAGGGTGATTATTTGCGGCCAAACAGCGAACCCAGTAAGCCGCGCACAATTTTCTGCCCAGTACTCCCGCCCAGGCTGCGGGCAGCACTTTTGGCAAAGGTGCCGACAATATCCTGAGTCAGTTTTTCTCGTTGCTTGGCTGCGCGTTCAGCTTCTTTTTGCTGTTCTCGTGCCAGACGTTCCTGTTCTTTAATTTGCTGCTTGGCAAGAGCTTCCTGTTCCTTGCTTTGCTGTTTGGCAAGTTCGGCGGCCTGAGCCTGTTGCTGGCGTTCTGCGACCTTGTTTTGCAGCATTTCATGGGCGCTATCCCGATCGACTGGCTGCTCATAAATACCGGCGACAATACTTTGCTGCATGAGAGCCTTGCGTTCTTCAAGCGAGATCGGTGTAAAGGATGAATGCGGCGGCATGACCCAGCCACGCTCTACTATTTGCGGAATGCCTTTTTCATCCAGGCAGCTAATTAGGGCTTCACCGACAGCAAGTTCGGTAATCACCTGATCGACTTTAAATTCAGGATTGGCTCGGAAAGTCTCTGCTGCGGTTTTCACTGCTTTTTGATCTTTGGGAGTGAAAGCCCGCAAAGCATGTTGAACCCGATTGCCGAGCTGGCCTAAGACACTTTCAGGTAAGTCCAACGGATTTTGCGTGACAAAATAAATCCCTACACCTTTCGAGCGAATTAGACGCACCACCTGCTCAATTTTTTCTTGCAGGGCAGGGCTGGCATTATCAAATAAGAGATGGGCTTCATCAAAGAAAAACACCAGTTTAGGTTTGTCCAGATCGCCGACTTCGGGAAGCTGTTCAAACAGCTCGGAGAGCATCCAGAGTAAGAACGTGGCATATAGCTTAGGCGTATTCATCAGCTTGTCAGCCGCCAACAAATTGATATTGCCACGTCCTTGACTATCCGTCTGCAAAAAGTCCATCAGATCCAGCGCCGGCTCGCCAAAAAACTGGTCACCGCCTTGGTCAGCCAGTGCTAACAAATTACGTTGAATCGCACCGAGACTGGCGGGTGAAAGATTGCCATATTCAGCTTTAAAGTCAGCCGCATGCTCAGAGACATAACTCAGCATCGCTTTCAGATCTTTAAAGTCGATCAGCAATAAACCCTGATCATCGGCAATCCGAAACACGGCAGATAAAACGCCTTCCTGGGTGTCATTCAGATTCAGTATTTGCGCCAGCAGCAGCGGGCCAATTTCAGAAATGGTAGTGCGAATCGGATGACCCTGTTCGCCAAATAAATCCCAAAACACCACTGGTGAGGCTGCAAAAGGAATGGACTCGATATTGAGACTTTTAATCCGTTCATCAAACTTGGGGCTGCTTTCACCTGCTTTGGCCAGGCTGGACACATCGCCTTTGGCATCGGCGAGGAATACAGGTACACCAATTCGAGAAAAGCTCTCCGCCAATACTTTTAAAGTCACAGTCTTTCCGGTACCAGTGGCACCTGCAATCAAGCCATGTCGATTGGCAAGTTGGGAATGCAGCACAATATCCTGTGTGGTATCCGCAGTTTTTTTAGCAATAACAATTGGTCTACCCATAGCTTTTCCTGTTATTTATTATTCGTTTTTAAGTTTTTTCATTTGTTCTAGTGCATGCTGAATATCTTGAATCAAATCTTCCGGATATTCCAGTCCAATACAGAAACGAACCAGCAAGCCGTCTTTTAAGTGTGAATGTTCCAGCACACGCATGTCTTTTAAGTTATATAGCATGACCAGACTGACAGGGCCACCCCAACTAAAGCCAAGCTTAAACAGTTTTAAGCTATCACAGAAATTCCGGATATCCTGCATTACGTATGTGCTGTCAAAGATCACGCTGACCAGGCCGGCACTATCACCTTGCTTGCAAATTTCTTTCCAGTACTGATGGCCTGCGCTGTCCGGGTCAGCAGGATGCAGCACCTGTACAAACTCGGCTTGCTGTTGAAGCCATGTCATTAATGCCAGTGCACTTTTCGACTGATGTTCATAGCGAAGTTGCATCGAAGCCAGACTGCGTTGTATCTGTGCCACATCATCACCAGAAACACTAATGCCCTGAATGGCATGTGCGCGGAACAGTTTGTGATGCAGGGCCTTATCTCGCGTAACCACCGAGCCCATCAGAATATCACCCCCGCCGCTTGGATATTTGGTCAGTGCATGTACCGTCATATCTACACTTAAATGCTCTTCACTAAAATCAAAGGCATCAAAAGCCAGACCTGCGCCCCAGGTATTATCCAGCGCAGTAAGAATATTGTGTGCCTGAGCTTTTTTCACTAAACCAGCCAGATCCGGAAATTCCAAGGTGACTGAGCCAGCAGCCTCGAGCCAGATCAGTTTGGCTTTATCTGTAGGCTGAAATGTATCAAGCTCTATGGGATTGTAGACCTTAACCGTAATTCCATAACGCTTTTCCAGATTGCGTAAATGTTCCATGTTTGGACCATAGATATTGTCAGCCACCCAAACCTCATCTCCTTGGCTTAAAAAGCAAGAATTCACGAGATTAATCGCGGATAAACCACTCGGTGCGAGCAGGTGATATAAACCACCTTCGAGCTGTGCGATGTTATCGCCCAGCGTAAAGGTCGTAGGCGTGCCATGCGTGCCATAACTATAGTCATAGTCATCGGTCCAATGGCGATTAAACAGGGCATCGGTATTGTTAAAGATAATCGTCGATGCACGATAGAGGGGAGGCTGAATGGTGGAAATCGCTTGAGGAGCCTTTCGTGGTGCATGAATCAGGCGAGTTTGAGGGTCTTGTTTCACGTGAATGCGCTCAAATGTAATCAAATATTACTCTAGCTTAAGAGAATCTGTGACTCACTGCCAGTTACGTTGTGAATTGTTTAAAAACAACAAGTCTTATAAAAAGTTGGCTTCATTTTTGCAAAACCTAAATCTATATAGCTAAAAAAATAGGTTGAGGAGCATGAAATCGCATTTAAAAGTGCATTATTTTCAGCATATTGCTGGTGAAGGTTTTGGTAGTTGTTATGAATTTTTAAAGCAGCATCAGGCGCACATTACAGCGACTGAATTTTTTGCTTTACCCGTCGATCGACCTTTGGAGATCGAGGCGCTGCCTGCAGTGGAAGAAGTGGATTTGCTGATCATTATGGGTGGTACCATGAGTGTGAATGATGAAGCGAATTTCCCTTGGTTAAAAATAGAAAAACGCTGGTTGCGTCGCTATCTTTCGCATGGTAAACCAGCAATTGGCCTGTGTCTGGGTGGGCAGTTGATTGCAAATGCTTTGGGTGCAGGTGTTAGTCGCAATCCAGAACAAGAATTGGGGTGGACCACGGTGCACAGAGTGGCGAATCTACCAGAGACGTGTTTTAGCCTGCCGGAGCAGTTTAATATTCTGCAATGGCACAATGAAACATTTGAATTGCCCAAAGGTGCAGTCCATCTGGCAGAAAATGAAGCCTGTCGTAATCAGATGTACCAGTTGGGCAGAAATGTATTGGGCTTCCAGTTTCATCCTGAAATCACGCCGGAAACCCTGGCATTGTTTTTGGAAAATGAAGAAGAGCTTGCGCAATTTTCAGGAAAATATGTGCAAAATTTATTTGAATTAAAAAAAACCACGAAGCAAAAATTTATTGAAGGAAATCAGATGTTAAATCGTGCTATAGAATATGTTTTGGCAAAAACTGCCTAGTATTTAAACAATAAACTATTGTTTTAAGTCATAAATTGAAAACTTGGATAAAACCATAAAAGAGATTTGCTTATGCATTAAACAATGGCTATAATAAGCGACCCTTCAATAGGAAGGGGGTTAACTGCGAATAAAGTAGTTAACTATCGTTACAGTCGTGGCATCGATCATGACCTTAGTGATATTTCACTGCTCTTGACACTTGCCCATATAAAGTGGGGTGAGATGCGTCAAGAGTGATTCTTTATATATTTGGCTTGGAGTTTACTGGTATGTCTAACCAGAGAATTCGTATCCGTCTTAAGTCTTTTGATCATCGCCTGATTGATCAATCAGCTCAAGAAATCGTAGAAACCGCAAAACGTACTGGCGCACAAGTGTGTGGTCCAATTCCAATGCCAACACGCATTGAACGTTTTAACGTTTTAACATCACCACACGTAAACAAAGACGCGCGTGACCAGTACGAAATCCGTACTTACAAGCGTTTGATCGACATCGTTCAACCTACAGACAAAACTGTAGATGCATTGATGAAGTTAGATCTTGCAGCTGGTGTTGATGTTCAGATCGCATTGGGTTAAGGCTTTCGGGTTAATTAACACTCTAAGTTAATTAGGCCGCTTTTTTAGAGGTTTATGCACATGGCTATTGGTTTAGTCGGTCGCAAGTGCGGTATGACACGTATCTTTACAGATGCTGGTGTTTCTGTGCCTGTTACAGTGATTGAGGTTGATCCTAACCGCATCACTCAAATCAAAACGCTTGAAACTGATGGTTATCAAGCGATTCAAATCACTACTGGTGAACGTCGCGAATCTCGCGTAACTAACGCTCAGAAAGGCCACTTCGCGAAAGCGGGTGTTGCAGCTGGTCGTCTAGTTCAAGAATTCCGTGCTACAGAAGCTGATCTTGAAGGTCGTGAAGTTGGTGGTACGCTTACCGTTGAATTGTTCCAAGTTGGTCAAGTTGTTGACGTAACTGGTCAATCTAAAGGTAAAGGTTTCCAAGGTGGTGTTAAGCGTTGGAACTTCCGTACGCAAGATGCAACTCACGGTAACTCAGTTTCTCACCGTGTTTTAGGTTCTACTGGTCAAAACCAGACTCCTGGTCGCGTATTCAAAGGCAAAAAAATGGCTGGCCATTTAGGTGCTGAACGCGTAACTACACAGGGTCTTGAGATCGTTGCTATCGACACAGAACGTTCAGTTCTAGTTGTTAAAGGCGCGGTTCCTGGTGCTACTGGTGGCGACGTAATCGTTCGTCCTACGATCAAGGCCTGAGGGGAAATAACGTGAATTTAAATACTGTTTCCGGCTCTGCTGTTGAATTATCAGAAGTTGCGTTCGGTCGTGAATTTAATGAAGCTCTTGTTCACCAAGTGGTTACAGCTTATTTAGCTGGTGGCCGTCAAGGTTCAAAAGCTCAGAAATCACGTGCAGACGTTTCTGGCGGTGGTCGCAAGCCATTCCGTCAAAAAGGTACTGGCCGCGCTCGTGCTGGTTCTATTCGTAGCCCAATCTGGGTTGGCGGTGGTAAAACTTTTGCTGCTCGTCCACAAGACTGGTCTCAAAAAGTAAACCGTAAAATGTACCGCGGTGCTATGCAATGCATCCTAGCTGAACTTGTTCGTCAAGATCGCCTAGTTTTAGTTGAAGAGTTTGCTGTTGCAGCTCCAAAAACTAAAGAATTGCTTGCAAAACTTAACGACTTGAATGCGACTCGCGCATTGATCGTTACTGATGCTGTTGATGAGAACCTGTATCTTGCTGCGCGCAACATTCCACACGTTGATGTGGTTGATGCTGCTGCAATCGATCCGGTTAGCTTGATTGCGTTCGACAAAGTTGTTATGTCTGTAGCTGCTGCTAAGAAAATTGAGGTAGAACTCGGATGAACAACGAACGTATCTATCAAGTCCTGCAAGGACCTGTATTCTCAGAAAAAGCACAAGTTTTAGGTGAAACTGCTGGTGTTCAAGTGTTTAAAGTTGCATTAAATGCAAACAAGCTTGAAATCAAAAAAGCAGTGGAACAACTCTTTGGTGTGGAAGTTGTTAAAGTTAACACGACTATCACTAAAGGTAAGTCTAAACGCTTTGGTAAAACATTAGGACGTCGTTCTGATGTTAAAAAAGCATACGTCACCCTGAAAGCTGGCCAAGATGTTGAAATGGCTGACTTGGGCGATACCGCTGAAAGCACAGCGGAATAAGGACGAGAATTATGCCTATTCAAAAATGTAAGCCAACGTCTCCAGGACGTCGCTTTGTAGAGAAAGTGGTTCATGATCACCTTCACAAAGGCGCACCATACTCTCCGTTGGTTGAAGCTAAAAAACGTACTGGCGGCCGTAATAACAACGGTCACATCACGACTCGTCACGTTGGTGGCGGTCACAAGCAGCACTACCGTCTAGTTGACTTTAAACGTAACAAAGATGGTATTCCTGCAACTGTAGAGCGTATCGAATACGATCCTAACCGTACTGCACACATTGCACTTGTATTGTATGCTGACGGTGAGCGTCGTTATATCATCGCTCCTAAAGGCCTTCGCGCTGGCGATAAAGTACAGTCTGGTAACGATGCTCCAATTCGTCCAGGTAACTGCTTGCCGCTTCGCAACATGCCTATCGGTTCTACTCTTCACAACATCGAACTTAAAATCGGTAAAGGCGCGCAGTTAGCTCGTTCAGCTGGTACTTCAGTTCAGCTGTTGGGTCGTGACGGTTCTTACGCTATCGTTCGTCTGCGTTCAGGCGAGATGCGTAAAATTCACGTTGAATGCCGTGCTGTGTTAGGTGAAGTATCTAACTCAGAAAGCAACCTTCGTTCACTAGGTAAAGCTGGTGCATCACGCTGGCGTGGTGTTCGTCCTACCGTTCGTGGTATGGCGATGAACCCAGTTGACCATCCACATGGTGGTGGTGAAGGGCGTAACAAAGGTATTCAACCTGTAAGCCCATGGGGTCAAAAAGCTAAAGGGTACAAGACACGTACCAATAAGCGTACGACTAAGATGATTATTCGCGACCGTCGCGTTAAGTAACAAGTAAAGGAATCTGACAATGCCTCGTTCTCTGAAAAAAGGCCCATTCGTCGATGCGCACTTGTTCGCTAAGGTTGAAGCGGCTATCGCGGCTAATAACCGTAAGCCGATCAAAACTTGGTCGCGTCGTTCGATGATCCTCCCGGATTTTGTTGGTTTAACAATTTCTGTACACAATGGCCGTAACCACGTTCCTGTGATCGTTTCTGAGCACATGGTTGGTCACAAGCTTGGTGAATTTGCACCAACTCGTACCTATCGCGGTCACGGTGTTGACAAGAAATCTAAACGTTAATGGGTGCTATGATGGAAGTAACTGCTAAATTACGCGGTGCCGCTATCTCGGCACAAAAAGCTCGTTTGGTTGCAGATCTTATCCGCGGCAAATCTGTTGCGCACGCTCTTAACATCCTTAACTTCAGCAACAAAAAAGCTGCAGTTCTAGTTAAGAAAGCGTTGGAATCTGCGATTGCAAACGCTGAACACAATAACAGTTTAGATGTAGACGACCTTAAAGTTTCTACGATCTACGTTGATGAAGGCATGAGCCTGAAACGTATTATGCCACGTGCTAAAGGCCGTGCAGATCGTATTACTAAGCGTACTTGTCACATCACCGTTAAGGTAGGGGTTTGATATGGGTCAGAAGGTTCATCCAATCGGTATCCGCCTAGGTGTTGTGAAACGTCATAACGCTAACTGGTATGCGAATCCGAAACAATACGCTGAATACTTGCTTAAAGATCTTCAAGTTCGTGAGTTTTTGATCAAAAAACTTAAAAACGCGATGATCAGCAACATTCTTATCGAACGCCCTACAGGCGCTGCTAAAGTAACTATTAGCACTGCTCGTCCAGGTATCGTAATCGGTAAAAAAGGCGAAGATATTGAGAAACTACAACGCGAATTAACATCTATTATGGGTGTTCCTGCGCAAGTAAGTATTAATGAAATTGATCGTCCAGACTTAGACGCGCGTCTAGTTGCTGAAGCTATCGCTTCTCAATTAGAAAAACGTGTAATGTTCCGTCGTGCTATGAAGCGTGCGGTACAAAACACAATGCGTGCTGGTGCTAAAGGTATCAAAGTAGAAGTTTCAGGCCGTTTAGGTGGTGCTGAGATTGCTCGTACTGAATGGTATCGTGAAGGTCGTGTACCTCTACATACGCTTCGTGCAGATATCGACTATGCGACTATGCGTGCTGAGACTACTTACGGTACGATCGGTGTTAAAGTTTGGATCTTCCGTGGTGAGATCTTGGGCGGCATGAAACAAGTCATGAACCCAGCTCCAGCTGAAGAACGTCCAGCTAAACGCGGTCGTGGTCGTGGTGAAGGTCAAGAGCGTCGTGGTCGTCGCAATGATCGTTCTGCTGAAAAAGGAGAATAATCCATGTTGCAACCTAAGCGTACTAAATTCCGTAAAGTGCAGAAAGGCCGTAACACTGGTCTAGCACACCGCGGTAGCACAGTATCTTTCGGTACTATTGCACTTAAATCAGTTGAACGTGGTCAAATGACTGCGCGTCAAATTGAAGCAGCGCGTCGTACAATTAGCCGTCGTATTAAGCGTGGTGGTAAGATCTTTATCCGTGTATTCCCGGACAAGCCGATTACTTCTAAGCCTCTTGAAGTGCGTATGGGTAAAGGTAAAGGTTCTGTGGAATATTGGGTTTGCCAAATCAAACCAGGTAAAGTCTTGTACGAAATTGATGGTGTTAACGAAGAATTGGCTCGCGAAGCGTTTACGCTTGCAGCAGCTAAGCTTCCGTTTAAAACCGCTATCGTGACTCGGACGGTAATGTAATGAAAACTAAAGATCTACGTGAAAAGTCGGTAGAAGAGTTGACAGCTTTGCTTGATGAGCAACAGCTTAACCAATTCCGTCTTCGTATGGCGAAAGCAACTGGTCAATTGGGTAAATCGCATGAAGTTGCACTTACTCGTCAGACTATTGCTCGTATTAAGACCCTCCTTACCGAAAAACAGGGGAACGGACAATGAGTGATAAAACAGTCCGCACGTTAACTGGCAAAGTTGTAAGCGACAAGATGGATAAATCTATCGTTGTTCTTATTGAACGCCAAGTTCAACACCCGTTGTATGGCAAATTAATCCGCCGTTCAACAAAATTACATGCTCATGATGAGAACAACACAGCGAAAGCTGGTGATGTTGTAACCATTAAAGAAAGCCGCCCAATTTCTAAAACTAAGTCTTGGACTCTAGTTGAAGTTGTTGAAGCAGCTGCTGAGTAATTAACGTTCTTGTTGCATCATCGGTCAATTTCGAGTACTCTTTGAGCCTTTCGAAATTTCGACCGGTGTTGCTCGGTTTTGGAGTAGGGCAATGATTCAGACCGAAACTATGCTCGACGTAGCAGACAACAGTGGTGCACGCCGCGTACAATGTATTAAAGTACTTGGTGGCTCGCATCGTCGTTATGCTTCTGTTGGCGACATTATTAAAGTTACTGTAAAAGAAGCAATTCCACGCGCACGTGTTAAAAAAGGTGACGTGATGAATGCAGTTGTGGTTCGTACAAAATTCGGTATCCGTCGTGCAGACGGTTCAGTGATTCGTTTCGACGATAATGCTGCTGTTATTTTGAACAACAACAAAGCGCCGATTGCAACTCGTATTTTCGGACCAGTGACTCGTGAACTTCGTACTGAACAGTTCATGAAAATTATTTCATTGGCTCCTGAAGTTCTATAAGAGGCGATCATGGCTAAGATTAAAAAAGGCGATCAAGTAATTGTGATCGCAGGTAAAGAAAAAGGCAAACAGGGTACTGTTCTGTCTGTTTCTAATGACCGTGTTAAGGTTGAAGGCCTTAACTTGGTGAAGAAGCACCAAAAGCCGAACCGTGCTACAGGCGCTGAAGGTAGCGTTGTAACTCAGGAAGCTTCGCTTCATATTTCAAACGTGGCAGTTTTTAATGCTACAACCCAAAAGGCTGACCGTGTTGGTTACCAAGTGATTGATGGCGTGAAAACTCGCGTATTCAAATCAAATGGTGAATCAGTGGCGGTAGCGAAGTAATAGGTTGATATAGGCCATGGCCAGACTTAAAACACGTTACAATGACGAACTTAAAGCTCAGTTACTAGAGACTTTAGGCGTTAAGAATGTGATGGAGATTCCTCGCATCACTAAAATCACGATCAACATGGGTGTTGGCGCAGCTGCTGCTGACAAAAAACTCCTTGATGGTGCTCTTTCAGATATGCAAGCTATTGCTGGTCAAAAACCAGTACTTACGTTAGCTCGCAAATCAATCGCTGGTTTCAAAATCCGTGATGGTTGGCCGATCGGTTGTAAAGTTACTTTACGCGGCGAACGTATGTACGAATTCTTAGACCGTTTGATCTCGATTGCGATCCCTCGTATCCGTGACTTCCGTGGTTTCTCAGCGAAATCATTTGACGGTCGTGGTAACTACTCAATGGGTCTTAAGGAACAGATCATGTTCCCTGAAATCGATTTTGACAAGATTGATCGTATTCGTGGTATGGATATTACCATTACTACGACTGCTCGCACCGATGACGAAGGCCGTGCGCTAATGCGTGCATTCGGCTTCCCGTTCAAATAAGAGGTCGATATGGCTAAGAAAGGTATGATTAATCGCGAAGCGAAACGCGAAGCTACTGTTGCGAAATACGCTGCAAAACGTGCTGAATTAAAAGCTACGATTGCCAACGTAAATGCATCAGACGAAGAACGTTTCGAAGCGATGATGAAATTACAGGCATTACCACGTAATGCATCTCCAGTACGTCTACGTAACCGTTGTGGTTTAACTGGTCGTCCTCATGGTTACTTCCGTAAGTTCGGTTTAAGCCGTAACAAATTACGTGAAACAGTAATGCAAGGTGATGTACCTGGCGTTGTTAAGGCAAGCTGGTAAGGAGCACTATAGATGAGTATGCAAGATACCGTTGCCGACATGCTAACACGTGTTCGTAACGCACAAATGGCGAAGAAACAAACTGTTTCTATGCCTAATTCTAAGTTGAAGGTAGCAATTGCTAACTTACTTCAACAAGAAGGTTATATTTCAAATGTAGAAGTTGCGGATGCTGAAGGCAAACCAACTCTTACTTTGACTTTAAAGTATTTCGAAGGCAAACCAGTTATCGAAACTGTGAAGCGCGTAAGCCGTCCAGGTCTACGTCAGTATCGCGGTAAAGATGCACTTCCTAGCGTTAAGCAAGGTTTAGGTATTGCAATTGTTTCTACAAGCAAAGGCATCATGACTGATCGCGCTGCACGTGCTGCAGGCGTTGGTGGTGAAGTTATTGCTTTTGTTTCTTAATAGGTGATTCCTCATGTCTCGTGTGGCTAAAGCCCCAGTAACTGTACCTAACGGTGTAACAGTTACTCAGAACGGCCGGCAGGTCGAAGTGAAAGGCACTAAAGGTACATTGTCTTTCAACCTGCATGCGCTGGTCGAGCTTAAACAGGAAGACGGTATTCTAGCTATTGCTCCAGTACAAGAGTCGAAAGACGCTTGGATGCAAGCTGGTACTGCTCGCGCTGTGCTAAACAACCTTGTAAAAGGTGTTAGCGAAGGTTTCGAACGTAAGTTACAGCTTATCGGTGTTGGTTATAAAGCTGCGGTTAAAGGTGACGTTGTTCATCTTAACCTTGGTTTCTCTCACCCGATCGATTATGCACTTCCTGCAGGTGTAACTGCTGAAACTCCAACTGCAACTGAAATCGTACTTAAATCTGCTGATAAAGCAGCTTTAGGTCAGGTTGCTGCAGATATCCGTGGTTACCGTCCACCAGAGCCGTATAAAGGCAAAGGTGTTCGTTATTCTGACGAAGTTGTACTTCGTAAAGAAGCTAAGAAGAAATAAGGCGCGAGGTTCTTATGAACGAAAAGAAACAATCCCGTTTGCGTCGTGCGAAAAGCACACGCTTGCACATCCGTGCATTGGGTGCGACTCGTTTGTGTGTAAACCGCACTCCGCGTCACATCTATGCTCAAGTTATCTCTGCAGATGGTGGCAAAGTATTAGCGCAAGCTTCTACTTTAGACGCTACTCTACGTGCGGGTACAACTGGTAACGTTGAAGCAGCTCAAAAAGTAGGTGCTTTAATCGCAGAACGCGCTAAAGCAGCTGGTGTTACTAAAGTTGCATTTGACCGTTCTGGTTTTAAATATCATGGTCGTATCAAAGCCTTGGCTGATGCTGCTCGTGAAAACGGCTTGGAGTTCTAATCATGGCTAAAGTTGAACAAAACGAAGGTCTTGTTGAAAAGCTGGTTGCCGTTGATCGTGTAGCCAAAGTTGTTAAGGGTGGTCGTATCTTCTCTTTCACAGCATTAACTGTTGTGGGTGATGGTAATGGTCGCGTAGGTTTTGGTCGTGGTAAAGCACGTGAAGTTCCAGCTGCTATCTCTAAAGCACTTGAAGCTGCTCGTCGCAATATGATTACTGTTGACCTTGTTGATGGTACGTTACAGCACCCAATTCATGCACGTCACGGCGCTAGCCGCGTATTCATGCAGCCTGCCTCTGAAGGTACAGGTGTAATTGCTGGTGGCGCTATGCGTGCAGTTCTAGAAGCTGTAGGCGTACGTAACGTGTTGACTAAATGCCGTGGTTCTACTAACGCTGCTAACGTAGTAAACGCAACTTTCAATGGTTTGCGTGATATGACTACTCCTGAAAAGGTTGCTGCGAAACGTGGTCTTTCAGTAGAACAAATTCAAGGGTAATCAATCATGAAAACGATTAAAGTTACCCAGACTAAATCTGCATCGCACCGCTTGAAAAATCACAAGCTTAGCCTGCAAGGTTTAGGTCTGCGTCGTATTGGTCATACTGTAGAAGTGTTAGACACACCTTCTAACCGTGGTATGATCAACCAAGTCTACTATATGGTTAGTGTAGAGGAATAAGCCATGACTCTGCGTTTAAATACAATTGCACCTGCAGAAGGTGCTAAACGTGACAACCTTCGTTTAGGCCGTGGTATCGGTTCTGGCGTTGGTAAGACCGGTGGCCGTGGTGTCAAAGGTCAAAACTCACGTAAGAGCGGTGGTACTCGTCCAGGTTTCGAAGGCGGTCAAACAGCACTTTATCGTCGTTTGCCTAAATTCGGCTTCACTAGCCAATTGGCTTTGAAAACTGCTGAAGTACGTTTATCTGAGCTTGCTAAAGTTGAAGGCGACATCGTGTCTCTTGAAACTTTAAAAGCTGCGAACGTTGTACGTAAAGACATGATCCGTGCTCGTATCGTACTTTCTGGTGAAATTACTCGTGCATTCACTGTTAAAGGTGTTGCATTGACTAAAGGCGCTAAAGCTGCTGTTGAAGCTGCTGGCGGCAAAGTCGAGGAGTAATCCCCAGTGTCTATGACTCCTAGTTCTTCAGGTCATGTCAACATGATGAAAGGCCAACCATTTCATGTGAAATACCGTGAAATTATTCGTCGAATGATGTTTCTCATTGGTGCGTTGTTGGTGTTTCGACTAGGAGCGCATATTCCAGTACCAGGCATCAATAATGCTGCGTTAGAAAACTTGTTTAATGCAAACCAAGGTACCATCCTTGGTTTGTTTAACATGTTCTCTGGTGGGGCATTAGAACGAATGTCTATTCTTGCTCTCGGGATCATGCCATACATCTCTGCATCGATTATCGTGCAGTTAATGTCAACTGTGGTTCCTTCGCTGGAAGCTTTAAAGAAAGAAGGCGAGCAAGGCAAACGTAAAATTAATCAATATACACGACAAGGTACATTATTCTTAGCGTTGGTACAGGCGATAGGTATGTGTGCAGGCCTGATCAGTCAGGGGATTACCCTGAATACTGGTTTGGCTTTTTATGTTCCTGCAGTAACCTCACTGGTTGCGGGGACCATGTTCTTGATGTGGTTGGGTGAACAGATTACCGAGCGTGGGGTGGGGAATGGTATTTCCATGATCATCTTCGCGGGTATTGTTGCCGGATTGCCTAATCTAATTATGCAATCTTTCTCATCTGTAGATAATGGCCAGACCAGCCTGATTGGCTTGGTAATTTTTGGTTTGTTGTCTCTGGGTGTTTTGGCAGCGATCGTGTTTATTGAGAAAGCGCAGCGTCGTATTCCGGTAAACTATGCTCAAAAACAACAAGGTCGTCGTGTATTTACTGCACAGCAAACACATTTGCCATTAAAAATTAATATGGCGGGTGTGATTCCGGCAATTTTTGCCAGCTCATTGCTTTTGTTCCCTGCGAGCTTAGGTCAGTGGGTGGGTAGTGCAGATCCAAATGCTGGATTTATTAAGCGTAGCCTGCAAGATGTAGCATTGGTGTTGTCGCCTGGTCAGCCGTTGTATTTGGTGCTCTTTGGTGCGTTAATTATCTTTTTCTGTTACTTCTATACAGCACTGGTATTTAGTCCTAAAGAAGTGTCAGAGAACTTGAAACGCAGCGGAGCTTACGTGCCTGGTATACGTCCAGGTGAGCAAACTGCTCGTTACTTAGATCATATTCTCAATCGTTTGACGTTTATTGGCGCGATTTACATCGCAGTCATTTGTTTGATGCCGATGGTATTGCAAAGTTCATTTGGTATTCCATTCTATTTGGGTGGTACCTCTTTGCTGATTGTTGTGGTAGTAGTGATGGACTTTATGGCTCAGCTGCAATCACACCTTACTTCGCACCAATACGATAATCAAACGTTAATGAGAAAAACGACTGCTCATCCTAAGGGATAAGCGCACTTGAGGTTTCATCATGAAAGTACAAGCTTCTGTTAAGAAAATTTGTGGTAGCTGTAAAGTTATCCGTCGTAATGGGGTTATCCGCGTAATTTGTAGCGCAGAACCTCGTCATAAGCAGCGTCAAGGTTAATCTGATTAAGACCTGTTGATTTCTGTAGGCGAATTAGGTTATTATCCGCCCCTCAAGATTTTTGTGGGGCGGTTGATTATCTACTGCCTTTTTGGAGAAAATTGAATGGCTCGTATTGCCGGTGTAAACATTCCGGATAACAAGCACGCTGTTATCTCTCTAACGTATATCTTTGGTATTGGTCGCCATACTTCAAAAGCTATCTTAGCTGCTGCTGGTATTGCTCCAACTACTAAGATCCGTGAATTAGATGACGCTCAGCTTGATGCGATTCGTGCAGAAGTTGCTAAGGTTCCGACCGAAGGTGATTTACGTCGCGAAATTTCCATGAACATTAAACGTTTAATGGATTTAGGCTGCTACCGCGGTCTTCGTCATCGTCGCAGCTTGCCTGTCCGCGGTCAACGCACCAAAACTAACGCTCGTACCCGTAAAGGTCCGCGCAAACCTATTAAGAAATAAGATTTCTGGAAGCTAAAAGATGGCTAAAGATACTCGCGCACGCAAGAAGGTCACTCGTACCGTCTCTGAAGGTGTCGCACACATTCACGCTTCTTTTAATAACACCATTGTGACTATTACCGATCGTCAAGGTAATGCACTGGCTTGGGCCACTTCAGGTGGACAAGGCTTCCGTGGATCACGTAAATCAACTCCGTTCGCTGCTCAGGTAGCTGCTGAAGTTGCTGGTAAAGCTGCTTTAGACTACGGTTTGAAAAACTTGGACGTCCTTGTAAAAGGTCCTGGTCCTGGTCGTGAATCTGCGGTTCGTGCTTTAGGTGCAGTGGGTTATAAAATTAACAGCATTACCGATGTGACGCCAATCCCGCACAACGGTTGCCGTCCACCTAAAAAACGTCGCGTGTAAGGAGAAACATTCATGGCTCGTTATATTGGTCCAAAATGCAAACTCTCTCGTCGCGAAGGGACAGACCTGCAACTTAAATCAGGCGTTAAACCGTTTGATGTTAAGACAAAAAAACATGCGAAAGTTCCTGGCCAACACGGCGGGGCTCGTGGTGGTAAACAATCTGAGTACTCACTACAATTACGTGAAAAACAAAAAGTACGTCGCATGTACGGTGTTTTAGAGCGTCAATTTAGTAACTACTATAAAGAAGCTGCTCGTGTTAAAGGCGCAACTGGTGAAAACCTGTTGAAGCTACTTGAAAGCCGTCTTGATAACGTTGTTTATCGTATGGGTTTCGGTTCTACTCGTGCAGAAGCTCGTCAGTTAGTATCTCACCGTAGCATCACTTTGAATGGCCGTCGTGTTAACATTGCGTCTATCCAAGTTAAAGCGGGTGATGTGATCGCAGTTCACGAAGGCGCTAAGCAACAATTACGTATCAAAAACGCAATTGAATTAGCTACTCAACGTGGTATGCCTTCTTGGATGGAAATTGACCATTCTAAATTAGAAGGTACGTTCAAAGCTGCACCGGATCGTTCTGATTTACCTGCTGAAATCAACGAAAGCTTGATTGTAGAATTGTATTCTAAATAATCCTTGAGGAAGCAATATGACGCGTACTGCAAATGAGTTTCTAACTCCGCAAGCGATCAAGGTCGAAGCGGCAAGCGGGACCTCGGCAAAAGTTATTCTAGAACCATTAGAGCGTGGCTTTGGTCATACTCTTGGTAATGCTTTACGTCGCATCCTTCTTTCTTCTCTACCTGGCGCAGCTGTGGTAGAAGTTGAGATTGAAGGGGTCGAGCACGAGTACAGTACTTTGGAAGGCTTGCAGCAGGACATCGTCGAGCTCTTGCTGAACCTAAAAGGATTGTCGATTAAGCTGTTCGATCAAAATGAAGCATATTTGACATTAGAGAAACAAGGTGCAGGCGACGTAACTGCGGCTGACCTTCGTTTACCTCATAATGTTGAAGTGGTTAACCCTGAACATTTGATCGGTACTTTAAGTGCCTCAGGCTCATTGAAAATGCGTCTGAAAGTGGCTCAAGGTCGTGGCTACGAGACTTCTGATTCACGCTTCCCAGAAGGCGAAACTCGCCCAGTGGGTCGCTTGCAGTTAGATGCTTCTTACAGCCCAATCAAACGTGTTTCATACACCGTGGAAAACGCGCGTGTAGAACAACGTACTGACCTTGATAAACTGATCATTGATCTTGAAACCAATGGTACTGTAGATCCTGAAGAAGCGATCCGCAAAGCTGCAACTATTTTGCAGCAACAAATTGCGATCTTCGTTGACCTTCAGAAAGATCAAGCACCTGTTGCTCAAGAGCCTCGTGAAGAAGTTGACCCAATCTTGCTTCGCCCAGTAGATGATCTAGAGCTAACTGTTCGTTCTGCTAACTGTTTGAAAGCAGAAAACATTTACTACATTGGTGATCTTGTACAGCGTACCGAAGTTGAGTTGCTTAAAACTCCTAACTTGGGTAAAAAATCGCTTACTGAGATCAAAGATGTTCTGGCTTCTAAAGGCTTACAACTCGGCATGCGTTTAGAGAACTGGCCACCGGCTAGTCTCCGTATGGACGATCGTTTCGCCTATCGTAGCCGTTAATTAAGTAGGACTATCACCATGCGTCATCGTAATAGTGGTGTGAAATTAGGCCGTACAAGCAGTCATCGTAAAGCGATGTTCCAAAACATGGCTAACTCTTTGTTCGAGCACGAGTTGATCAAAACAACTGTGCCTAAAGCAAAAGAGTTACGTCGTGTAGCTGAGCCTTTAATCACTTTAGCTAAAAACGATACAGTAGCAAACCGTCGTTTGGCGTTTGCTCGTACTCGTTCAGCAGCAACTGTTGGTAAATTATTTACCGTTCTTGGCCCTCGTTACAAAGAGCGTAACGGCGGTTATCTACGTGTTCTTAAAGCGGGCTTCCGTGCAGGTGATGCTGCACCGATGGCTTACGTTGAGCTAGTAGATCGCGAAGTTAACTAATTTCGTGAAGAATAACGCAAGTTGTTCGAAAAGGTCGGTTGAATAAACCGGCCTTTTTTATTGTCTGTATATTTTAATTTAGTCTGACTTTTAATCTCGTATAACTGGATCTGGCCTCAAAAGATAAAAAAATAACGTCTTTTTAATAAACTTGACATTGTGTATTGTCAGTTTTGTGATTTAATAAAAACAGATAGCATCGCTTAGGTAAAAAAACAACATGGAAAAGCAGGTAGATATTTTAATTGTGGGTGCGGGGATCTCGGGGATTGGTCTGGCAGCGCATCTTTCTAAACATTGTCCACAACGCTCTTTTGACATCATCGAACGTCGTGAAAGTATTGGTGGAACTTGGGATCTGTTTAAATATCCGGGAATTCGTTCCGATTCGGATATGTCGACTTTTGGCTTTAATTTTAAGCCTTGGAAAAAAGAAAGCGTGCTTGCCGATGGCGCATCCATCAAAAATTATCTGACTGAAGTGGTAGAGGAATTCAAGCTACAGTCGAAAATCCATTTTCAGCATCGTGTCTTAAGTGCTGATTATGATTCTGCGACCTGCAAATGGTCGGTAGAGATGGAGGACGCACAAGGCAAGAAGCAAACCTGGATCGCCAACTTCGTACTGGGCTGTACCGGTTATTACAACTATGACCAAGGTTTCCAGCCAGAGTTTCCCAATCAGGAGGCATTCAAAGGTGAATTTATTCATCCGCAACATTGGCCGGAAAATTTAAACTATAAAGGCAAAAAAGTGGTGATTATTGGCAGTGGTGCGACTGCGATTACTTTAGTTCCTGCGCTGGTTAAAGGTGGCGCAGGGCATGTCACCATGTTGCAGCGTTCTCCGACCTATATTGCCTCTGTGCCATCGGTTGATTTTATTTATTCAAAAATGCGTAAATATTTGCCTGAAGAGGTCGCCTATAAGCTAACGCGTGCGCGTAATATTGGCATGCAGCGTGGGATTTATGCCTTGGCACAAAAACAGCCCAAATTATTAAAAACGCTTTTGCTTAAATCGGTAAAATTTCAGCTCAAAGGTAAAGTGGACATGAAGCACTTTACCCCAAATTATGAGCCTTGGGATCAGCGTCTCTGTGTAGTCCCGGATGGTGACCTGTTTAAAATTTTACGTGAAGGGCAGGCATCGGTTGCAACGGATCAGATAGAAACCTTTACCGAAACGAGAATTCAGCTGAAATCAGGTCAACATCTGGATGCTGATATTATTGTCTCTGCCACCGGTCTGAATATCCAGATTCTCGGTGGGATTCAGGCGACGATGGATGGTCAGCCTGTCGATACCTCACAGCATATGCTGTATAGAGGCATCATGGTCAGTGATATACCGAATATGGCGCTGATTATTGGCTATATTAATGCCTCCTGGACGCTTAAAGTCGACATTGCAGCAGAATATATTTGCCGTCTGTTGAACTATATGGATCAGCAAGGTTATGCGCAGGTGATTCCTCAGGGAAATCAGAGTGAATTACTTCAGGATACCGTCATGGGAAGTCTCAGTTCCGGTTATATCGCCCGTGCTGCGGACGTAATGCCAAAGCAGGGTAAACATGCACCTTGGAAAGTTAGCAATAATTATCTGGCAGATCGCAAGGAACTCAAGCAGGCTTCGTTTGAAGATACCGTGCTAAAATTTAAAAAAAACAGCAATGCTCTAAAGTATAAACCGCGTCTGGTTTCTTAAGCTTAGATTTTTGAATAAAGAAAAAAAGAGTCCCTAGCGACTCTTTTTTTTCTTTATTCAGTTTAAAGCGAACGAGCGATGAGTTCTTTCATGATTTCATTGGTACCCGCATAAATCCGATTGGCACGGTTGTCGATATAGGCACGGGCAATCGGATATTCCAGCATATAACCATAGCCGCCATGCAATTGCAGACATTCATCAACGACTTTGCTGTACATTTCTGAAATCTTGTATTTGGCCGCAGCAGCGGCATCTACGCCTAGTTCGTGATTGAGTTGCAGCTGCATACAGCGATCCAGATAAGTGCGGCACACATCGATCTCGGTACGTAGTTCTGCCAGTTTAAAACGGGTATTTTGAAAATGGCTGATGCTCTTGCCAAATGCCTGACGTTCCTTGGTATATTTCACTGTATGGGCAAAAGCGGCTTCAGCGCCTGCCTGACAGATAATCGCCACAATCAGGCGTTCCCAAGCCAGTTCTTTCATCAGCATCATAAAGCCCATGCCTTCCAGACCGAGCAGGTTTTCTGTGGGTACCCGAACATTGTCAAAGAACAGTTCGCAGGTATCCTGACCTTTCATGCCAATTTTATTCAGCGGCTTGCCTTTACTAAATCCGGCACGCTCTGCTTCAACCATAATCAATGAAAGATTGGCTGAACCTTTGTCATTATTGCCGGTTTTACAGACCACAATCGCCATGTCACAGAGATAGCCATTGGTAATAAAGATTTTGGAACCATTAATCACATAGTCATCGCCATCGAGTACTGCCGAGGTACGCACTGCTTGCAGGTCAGAGCCAGTTCCCGGTTCGGTCATGGCAATCGCGGTGACGACCTCTCCAGACGCCATTTTCGGTAACCATTGTTGTTTTTGAGCTTTATTACCAAAATTCAGCAGATAATTGGCAACAATATCCGAATGCAATGAAAATCCAGTCGCTGAATCTCCGGCATAGGCCTGTTCCTCAATCAAAATCATGCTATACAGCCGGTCTACGCCAGAGCCGCCATATTCTTCGGGCATGGTAGCGCAGAGCAATCCAAGCTCACCGGCTTTATTCCACAGCTCTCGATCTACATGCTGTTGACTTTCATAACGCTCGGTATGTGGAATGACTTCTTTCTCATAAAATTTACGTACCGTCTCGCGAAAAGCATCATGTTCGGTACTAAAGAGTTGGCACGGCAGCATCGGGGCAAGTGGGCGAATGGCTGCAGATTGCATCTTGTTATTCCTTATTTTGATTTGTTTGGTTTAACTTAGGTCATGCCAAGATCAGCAGCAATGAGCGGAATGTTCAAATGACTTAAATCTGCTGATGCTTTTGGTCATTTCTATGAAATCCCTCGAAATTCAGCCAGCGCTTCAGGTAAACTATTCGGGTTTATAACGAGTTGGGGAAATTCGATGACTGATGACATCAGCTTAGAAGAGCGCAAAGTGATTTATCGTGCGCGTCGTGGTTTAAAAGAACTGGATGTATATTTTGATCCCTACGTAAAAAACCATTACCTGAGTGCTGAGCCTTTCGAAAAACAGATGTTTGCAGAGCTGGTTGAGCAGGAAGACCCGGATTTACTGGACTGGTTTATGGAAGTGTCTGAGCCACCGCGTCCTGAACTGAAAGATTTTATCAAGAAGCTTAAATTTTACGTTCATGGATAATCGTTGCTTCAAGCTGAAACGCAGTCTGTGTGCATTGGCGTTTCAGCTTTTTATTTTTGCACTGCTGATGTATCTGTTGTATCAGTTATTACCGATTGCACTTTGGGCAATGTGCGCTGTCATAGGCTTGGTGATTTATCAGCTGTTTTACCGCAAGACTCCCCAGATCGAGCAGTTTGAATATCTGGATGGACGTGAATGGTCATTGACTACCAAAGCACGACCGACCCGTCGGGTATGTATTAGTCACGTAATTGATCATCAGGCGTATATTGTGGTGTATTTCCAGCATGCCAAGGCGCGACCTTTATTGATCTGGTGTGATCAATTGCCCTTCAAACAATGGAAATCCTTAAAATTATTGACTAAATTAATTTAGTTGTAAAACAAACGCATTTTAATGATTTAATTAAAATGCACATAAAACAAATATTTAGTCTATCACCTCATTTTTATTGTTAGACAAAAACTAAGTTTAATTCATCACTTAGAGCGATTGTCTGACAATTTAACCGCTGTGTTTTATTTTTAGCCTGTACATTTAACTCACCTACAGCAACTGGGGGAGACCGCAATGGAATTTCCAGTGTAGATGTTTCTAAGTATGGCGATTGTTTTAGCCCTGGTAATTGGACGACTCGGGGCGGTGCTGAAGGATAAATTTTAATCTTAATCAAGCAGGGTTTTATCATTTTTCTGCTTGTACAGTTAATAAGTAGCATGTGCTGAACCGTCGCAATGCTACTTTTTTTTGCCCAAAATTTGGGATTCTCCTAAATACAGTCAATTGCAGCGCGGCCATTTAATGGCAAAGTGTCTCGTCTAAATTAGAGTAAATACTCTTTTATTCACAAAATGCTTCTGATATCTTTAGCAGAAAGATGGACATAATCACAATTATAGAGGACAGGAAAATGTCAGGCGTCCGTAAAATATGCCAAGGTATGGCGACCATTGCAATAACAACAACAGTTTTGACGGGGTGTTCTCAGGTCATTAAAACCGGTGCCAATGTTGCACTGGGTTTCACCGAAAACCATATTGTCCCGCCGATTTTAGCGATGGATGATGCTGAAATGGTGTGTAATTCAGGGAATTCTTTAACGCCGGCCATTATGGCGACCAAAGAAATGGGTGCAGATCCAACGCGGGTGGCCGTGCTGATGTATTCGGCTGCCGGTATTTGTGCCGAGCAGAAAGCGCTGGAAGCCGAGTTACGCTATCTACGTGCTTCAAAAACCAATCAGGTGGCAGAAGCTCAAGATGCCCGAATTGAGCAGAAGCGCTGGGCGGCACTGGCAGCACAGCGTCAATATACCGGTTATCAACTGTTCCAGAGCCGTTATGAAAAGAAATACCAAAAAGCCCTAGGTGAAGAATGCCCGCGCATGAATAGTGACATCGAGCAAACGGTTTATCTGCTGGGTATGCTCAGTGGCTTGCAGGCCATGACCAATGATATTAACTCAGGTGGTGCAGTGCATGTACCGAAAGATATTGCTGCCGTGGTTGAACGCGGCATGGTGTGTCTGGATAACGCGAAATTCTGGGGTGCTCCGAATGCTACTCGTGCGGTGATATGGACCTTATTGCCAGGCGCAGGAGATGGTAAACCTGATCCTTACCAAACCTTAAAACAATCTACACAAATTGGTGAGCAAAAAGGTGTACGTTTATCTCATGCCTTGTACGCTGTAGCGGCTCAGGCCAGTGGTGATGATGCCAAAGTCCGCGATGCCTTAAAAACCTTTGCTCAGGCACGTACTGAGGAAAAGCCGGTCAATCCGCAATTCAAGCTGATCGACAGCATGGCTGCGATTATGGTCAGTGGCATATCAGATCGTTACTGGACAGAAAATACCGGTATACGTAGTGGCGATGATGGCATGCAACGTTTCTGGGATGAATCCGACAGTTCTTCTGAGCTCGATGATCTGTTCAGTGCGGATCTGTAATGCAGATACTATGTATAAATCTTCAGGGATGAAGTCAAACTAGATGGTCGGGGGAGGACAACAGGCCGATGCTAGATCAACATTTTCGACGAAAAATTATTTTTCTAGCGGCTTTTGTCTCTCTCTCTGCATGTCTGCAAATTTTTCAGGATCATTTCATCTACTGGCAAGAGAGCCTGTTAGGTGAATTTTGGCGACTCTGGACAGCGCATTGGGTGCATGTGGGCTGGATTCATTATTTTCTGAATATTCTCGCCTTTCTCTGTTTGCCTTTCATTTTTCCACGCGCCACCGTCTGGCATTTCTGTGCCATTTTACTGATCTTGCCACCGTTGATCAGTTTAAGTTTTTATTTTTTCTTACCCAATATTGAAGCCTATGCCGGCTTGTCAGGCGTACTGCATGGCGCCTACGTAGCAGTGGCCTGTGTGCATTTGCTGTATAAGCGGGAACGCGGTTTTGCGGCGCTGGTGTTGTTTTTGATCTTTGCCAAACTGGTCTGGGAAAACACCATTGGCAATGTCGGGACGACGCAGCTGATCGGTAGTCCGGTTTTGGTTGAGGCACATTTACTTGGTGTGATTTGGGGCGTTATTCTGGCGCTGATCTATATCGTGAGCAATTATTTTCGGGATAATTAAAGTGCAGAGATAAATCATTTTCTTGGCAGAAAATACAAAAAGAAAATATAAATTGTCATTTTTATTGTGCCAATTTTCATGCAAAGTCAAAACATAGAATAAAGATCCTGACCTTTGAAAAGGAATTTTCGGGGCAGAAGGGAAGATCGGCGTCCTAGACCAAGCATCAGGCCGCTAAAATAAAAATAGGAATACACATGCAAAATGATGATCAAAACAGATCAGGATTAGGTCTGTTGCGTTATATATGGACAGAGTGGATCTCGACCTTCGTCGTGCTGGTTTTACTTTTGCTCACTTTGATTATTGGCACCGGGGAAATGATTCACGGCCAGTTGCTGCGTATGGGCGAGCGTATTTACGGCGATCCGGCAACCGCAATGCAATATTCATTTCTAAGGGCTGAACCGACGCGTCCACAATGTGAACGCAATATCAATGTTGATCAGCGTGTTCAGCAGCAAATGAAAGCCGATGCAGCCGATGAATATGCCGATTTCTTCGGGGTGCGTTCGGAAGCGGATGTCCGTGCTGCGGTGTTACAGGCACAGCAGGTCTGTGAAGAATCCTACCTGTTCTATGATAAAGCCATTCAACATGTGGAAGCTCATCCAAGTATTCGGGCTTATCGGACGTTTGAAACCTCTTTCTTTGGTATCTTCAAGTTTGGTACAGAAAACCGGGCTTTGCTCTTGGTTATCATGGTGGTCTTTGCTGCGATCAGTGCCACCCTAAAAACTCATCATATTGGTTTACGTAGCCCGAGCACACGTATCGACTTTAAAGTTTATTCGGTCGCCATGCTGGTTGCTAATGCTTTCCTGGCATTTTCATCCTATAGCCAATATCAGTCCGTATTGAACTCGGGCGTGCCGATGGGAGAGATGAAATACATCTACTGGTTGTGGATGATTCTGTTCAGCACCCTCACATTGATCAGCTTGTATCAGGTGATCAAACAACCAAAACCAACGCGTGAGGGCGGCAGTTTTGGTCTGGCCTTTCTGAGTGTACCGCTATATGCCTATATGGCCATTACGACCGGAATAAATTTCACTTTCTTTATGGACTATCCAATGGGACAGGGGATTTACCTCGGTCAATTGGTAGAGTTTTCTAGTATCTTCCTGAATCTGGCCTTGTTTATCTGGGCCGGTATGTTGCTGAAACAGACCCGTGTCGTGGACATGTTCCTGAACATTCTGCGTCCCTGGAATTTGGCACCTGAAACCCTGACCTGGCTAATCTTGCTGGCAGCTGCATTACCGACTGCCTATACCGGAGCATCAGGGATTTTTGTAATTGCCGCAGGTGCGATTATTTATAAGGAAGTCTGGAATGCGGGTGGACGCCGTCAGTTTGCACTGGCAGCCACCGCAATGTCCGGCTCAATGGGCGTAGTCTTACGTCCTTGCTTGCTGATTGTCGTTGTGGCATCACTGAATAAAGAAGTGACCACCGACTTACTCTATCACTACGGGATTTATGTCTTCCTGCTCAGCTCGACTTTATTCCTGGTAATTTCCCTGTTCTTTGCAGAAAACAAATTCCGCATTGCTGCGCCTACTGTGGCTGCTCCTCAATCCGGTCGTGCCTTCATGGCGATTATTCCATATATCGTGATTTTCATTCTGATCTGGTTATTCTATAAATATGCCTTGTCGACTGACCTGAATGAATTTACCGCACCGGTGATGATGCCAGTCATTCTGCTGATGATTGTCCTGTTCGATAAGTTACGCCATGAACCTGCGCCGTTGCCGGCAGTGGGGCATTGGGATGAAACCTTGACCGCAACTTTAAACTCAAGATCGACACCTGAACTGGCGACAGCCGGTGCCGCGGCCAATGCAGAATATCGTGAAGCTGAACATAGCGAACAACCAGGCAAAGAGCTGGTTGTTGATCATGCTGTGCAGCGTTCAAAAGCGACTGAAATTTTGCGTCATGTCGGTTTCTGGAAGTCCATGCATATTTCGACCAGTGAGACCGTGGGACATATTGGTGCTCTGGTCATCCTGATGGCACTTTCGGTGAGTGTGGGTGGCTTGCTAGAACGTATGGAAATTATGGAAGCCTTCCCGACCGATATCAGTAGTACCATTCTGGTGATTTCACTGATTGTCGGCTTAATGATTTTTGTCGGGATGATCATGGATCCATTCGGTGCGGTGATTCTGATCTCGGCAACCGTGGCTCCAGTGGCTTACCAATACGGTATTCATCCGGTACATTTCTGGATGATTACCCTGATTGGTTTTGAACTGGGTTATGTGACGCCACCGGTTGCGCTGAATCATTTACTGGCCAGACAGTCGATTGGTGATGCCGAAGTGGCCGAAGCGGATGCAGAAGTACGACACTTGTCTTTCTACTACCGTTATGAACGCTGGATTTTGCCGATGATAGTATTGCTGCCTGCGATGCTGATCATTGCCTATGTGCCTTATATGTTTAAGCTGTTCGGCTGGTATCAATAAAAGAAAAGCAATAAAAAAGCACTTTCGGGTGCTTTTTTATTTATTTGATTTAAATTCGTTAATCAAATTTTGGATGAATTCAGGCGCTTTTGTAGGATCGGGCTACACAATAGAATCGCACAGAAAATCAGCCCCAGCCCAATCACGCTATAGAGGTCCGGAACTTCCTGCCAGAACAGAAAGCCCCACATGCCGGCAAAGAAAATCGCCACATAGTTGACCGGTCCAATCTGTCCTGCCGGAGCCAGCTTGTAGGCATTTGACATAAACAGTTGGCTGAAATTGGCCAGGATGCCGGCAGTAATCAGATAGCTGAGTTCTGTCAGGGTATAAGGTCGCAATAGCCAGAACATCGGAATCACTGAAATCAGGGTGCCAATAAAGCAGAAATAAAACACGATTTTTTCCGGAGACTCAGTTTTAGTCAGTGCCCGAACCGTGACAAAGGCCATCGCCGCCAGAAAGCTCGCACTCAAACCAATGACCGACATCAGGTTAATTAGACCCGAATCTGGTTTGGCGACACAGAGTACGCCGATGAAACCAATCAGAGCTGCGGCTAACATGCTTGTGGTGATTTTTTCCTTGAGAAATAGCCAGGCAATCAAAGGAATAAAAATCGGGGAAGAGTAGGTGAAGACCATGGCATTGGAGAGTTTTAAATGAGCAATGGCATAGAAAAAGCCGTACATGGCAGTCAGGCCGACCACTGCGCGCCAAGTGTGCATCCATAGTTTTTCAGTTTTGAAAAAACCAATGCCTTTATTGAAAATGAAAGGCAGGAAAATAAACAGCCCGACAAAATTGCGAAAGAAGACCACGGTGGCATTATCAACCGTTGCCGAGGCATAACGGATACACACGCCCATGACTGAAAAGAGAAAAGCAGAGCAGGTCAGTAACAGAATGGCTTTAAGCAGATGCGGAGCGGCTGGGGCAGACATGGAAACAACTGAGCTAGAAGATCTGACGATATTCTAGCTGAAATGCTGTCGAGATTTACTGGCTTTGAGCAAGTTGTGCTTCAAGTAACTTGATCTGTTCCTCTTTCAGTTGGATCAACTGGTCGGCATCGCTATGCTGCGCATCCAGTGTGGCTTTTTGTTCATTGAGCTGAACTTGGATATCATCTAATTTAGCCACTTCTTCTTTGGCCAAACTGGCATTCTCCGGCACTGGTGCATCTAACAGCTGATCTGATACCAGTGCTTTAGCTTCGATCGCCTCAGCTGCTTTCGCTGCCGCCGTATCTTCTTCAGTTTTCGCCGCAGGTTTTGCTGCCGGAACAGCCGCGATATCTTCCTGATGTATGCGTTCCGCTTCACCGGAAGAGGCATTCAACCACTGATATAGCAATACTAATGCAACGACAGTAACTAAAGCCCCCATAATCCCCATTAAAAGTTTGGGGTTATTTCTTTGTTCTACTGACATAGCTTGAACCTTGATTTTTATTTTACTGAACGAGGTTTAAACTGAATCACGCCAACTTCATCTGGAACAGCTGGTGTTTCTGGTTGATCAACATGTGTGGGACGATTTTCTTCATAACCACATTCAATACATTCGATCCATTCATCTTCACCAGAGGTCAGCATGACGACGCGATCTAACGCCTGACATTTTGGACATTTTGCGCCTGCAATGAAACGACGTTTAATGGTCATCATACTCACCTTGTGATCAACTTAAAAAGCTAGTTTAAGCGTTTTTAGAGGGGTTCGTCCAACCTTGATGACGCAGCAACGCATCTATTTTTGGCTCGCGTCCGCGGAAATTGATAAATGCGTCAAGTGCTGTGTCTTTTCCGCCAACTGCGAGGATATTTTCCCGAAACTGCTTTCCGGTAGTGGTATTAAAAATACCTTCATCTTCAAAGCGGTCGAAGGCATCACTGGCCAAAACTTCGGCCCATTTATAGGAATAATATCCTGCTGCATAACCACCGGCAAAAATGTGACTGAAGCTGTGCTGGAAACGGTTATAGTCGGTGGTCGGTAGGACCGCATACTTTTCACGGATCTCATTCAGAGTAGCCTGAACCTGTGTTGCATTTAAAGCCGGATTGGCTCGGTGAATACTCAGGTCAAACAGGGCAAATTCAAGCTGACGCAGGGTTTGCATGCCAGACTGGAAGAAACGTGCATCGAGCAGGGCTTTCAGCAACTCTGCCGGCAAGGATTCTTGAGTTTCAATGTGCTCGCTGAGCAGATCCAGACTTTCCTGATCCCAGGCCCAGAATTCCATAAACTGGCTTGGCAGTTCGACCGCATCCCAAGCCACGCCATGGGTACCTGCTACCGCAATATTGTCCACTTCTGTCAGCATATGATGCAGGCCATGACCAAATTCATGGAACAAGGTGATGACTTCATCATGGGTCAAGAGTGCAGGGCGATTGCCGACGGGTGGAGTAAAGTTACCGACCATATAACAAATCGGTTTTTGCAAGCCATCACTGGTCTGCATACGGGAACGGAAACCGCTCATCCATGCACCGCCACGTTTGCCTTGACGTGCATACAGATCAAAATAGAAACCGCCAATCACCTGACCCTGATCTTCTAGTTCAAAATAACGTGCATCTGGATGCCAGACAGGCGCTTCACGTTCAATGACTTGAATGCCATACAGACGATTCACAATACTGAACAGGCCTTGCAGGATTTTTGGTGCAGGGAAGTAAGGTTTAAGCACTTCCTGTGACAAATTAAATTGCTGCATTTTCAGCTTTTCAGAATAATAGCCACTGTCCCACGGTTGCAGATCACGGATGCCATCTTGAGCAGCAATCGCTTTCAGTTCTGCAATTTCTTTCTCTGCTGGCGCGCGGGCATGCTCTGCCAGATCACGCAAGAATTCGTCTACGGCCTCTACACTTGGTGCCATTTTGCTGGCTAAGGACAATTCCGCATAATTATTAAAGCCAAGCAGTTTTGCCATTTCCAGACGCAAACTGAGAATTTCTTCGATCAGTGCAGTATTGTCAAACTCGCTCTGTTCAGCCTGATCTGACGCACGCGTGGTATAAGCTTTATAGAGTTCTTCACGCAGAGGGCGATTTTCTGAATGGGTCATGATCGCCAGATAAGACGGGAAATCCAGCGTAGCCACCGGTTGATCCAGCTCACGTTGCTGACCATATTGTTTTAACAGCTCAATATTATTTGAAGATAGACCCGCTAACTCATCTTCATTCAGCGGTCTGAAATAGGCCTGAGTCGCATCTAGCACATGGTTGGAGAAGTCGGAAGATAATTGGGACAGACGTGCCGAAATTTCCGCATAACGTTTTTTCGCTTCACCCTCTAACGCCACCCCAGATAATTTAAAGTCACGTAAGGCCAGTTTAATGGCGCTTTGCTGCGCTGCCGGCAGTTCACTATAAATCGACGCATCATAAATATGCTGATAGGTCTGATACAGCGCCGTATGTTGACCCAGTTGCGTATAATATTCGCTAAGACCCGGTAAAAGTGCTTGGTAGACATCACGGGTTTCGGCATTGTTCATCACGGCATTTAAATGTGACAAGATGCCCCAAGACTCACTCATATTGTTTTCAAGCGTGTCGACATGTTCCAGAGTAGTCAGCTGCTCCTGTACTGTAGTAGGCGTTTCGGTGAGGTCATTCAGGAACTTTTGCCCTTCAGCGATACAGCTTTCAATTTTTTGTTTTAGCTCAGCCAGCGTAATTTGATCAAATTGTGGAACAGGCAAAGTTGCCTTTTCTAAAGTCATGTCGGTCTGCCAAATTAATTTTCAATGTTAAATCTAGATGTAGGGCTTTTAATTGAGTAAATCAAGTTTTGAAACTAATATTTGCTTTATAATTTGAAAATAGAGAAAAATTATTATGCAAAGAAAAACAGAAGTAACATTTTTATTTAGTGCAGCAGTCGCTTTTATCTTACTTGGTATATTAGACCTCTTGCGAAAGTAAAAACCACCTCAATATAAATTTCATGAGATATCAGAAATTAAACCGTTTTTCAGATTCTGAATTTAAACGCCTGGTTGGCGTACCTCGACATGTTTTTACTGAAATGGTAGAGGTTTTAGAAAAAGCAGAATCACTCAAAAAGAAATCAGGTCGTCCTCATACTTTAGATATAGAGGATCAGTTGTTATTAACTCTCAATTACTTACGGAACTACAGCACTCAACTGGAATTAGCGGCAAATTACCATATCGCTGAAAGTAATGTGAATCGAACCATTAAAAAGGTTGAAGATGCATTGATGAAATCAAGACGTTTTACTCTGCCAAAACGAAGCATTACCACGGCAGACGAACACTTTAACTGGGTAATTATTGATGCGACAGAATGTTCAATAGAACGTCCGAAAAAAAAATCAGAGTAAATTCTACAGTGGTAAAAAGAAGAAATATACGCTAAAAGTACAAGTGATCTATCATCCGAACAGCAAACAAATCATAGGGCTAGATATATCGAATGGCAGTCAGCATGACATTAAATTGGCAAGAAAAACGGTTAAGAAATTCAAACATTGTGAATATGTTATGACTGATCTAGGGTACTACGGATTAGAGCAAGATGGCTTTAAATTATTGATGCCAATAAAGAAAAAGAAGAATTTACCCTTATTTGATGTTGAGAAAAAGTACAATAAAATGATTGGAAAAATACGAGTTGTGATCGAACACATTAATAGTCAATTGAAAACATTTAGAATATTAAGTGAACGCTATCGAAATAGACGGAAAAGATTCGGCTTACGCATTAACTTAATTGCTGCACTCGTAAACCGGATAAACTTGCAATAATGACTTTCGCAAGAGATCTATTGTCATATTGGTTTATCTTCGATTTTGTTGTCCCAATATCTTATTATGATAATGATCTAGATAAAGGAGCATTTGCCACGATGATGAGTTGGTCAGCTACCTTATTTATTGGTTATGCCGGTTACATTTTATTAGATAAATGGAAAGAACAAGAAAATAGAAAAGTTGAAAGAGATGAAATTATTTTTGCTTACAAACAATTAGTTGGGTGGACAACTAAAACTTTAGATTTATCTCATAAACCTGAATGGAAAAAATCTGATTTTAATGAAATGAAAGAATCATACTATCAAGTATATGCAATTTTAGTTCTTATTGAGAACCTTTCTGATAAGTCAGAATTTATTTTAATTTCTAAAAAATTTACAGATATTTATAACAAGATTATTGATACAAAAACCGAGCAAATAGATGAAAAATTAGACCAAAATGTTTGTGAAGAGAAAGGCTTTGTTGCACAAAGCTATTCTTGAGGGCTTCTTCAGTAATATAATTTCCAGATGAAGAAGCCTACACCTAAAATCTATCGTACAACCAATTGGTCCTCGTATAACCAAGCTTTAATCAAGCGAGGAAATATTTCAATCTGGTTTGATCCTAAGACGCAATGGTATGCACAACCACAAGGCAAGCAAGGACGAAATCAAACTTATTCCGATACAGCGATTCAATGCCGTTTAATGATCAAATCTCTATTCCGTCTTTCTTTACGTATGGTTACTGGCTTTGTTCAAAGCCTGATTAAACTCTGTGGCTTGAATTGGACAGCACCAGATTACTCCACCCTTTGTAGACGACAAAAGCATATTGATATTGCGATAAGCTATCAGAAAAGTCATGATGGGTTACACCTACTTGTCGACTCTACGGGTTTAAAGTTTTTAGGTGAAGGCGAATGGAAGCGTAAAAAACATCAGCCTGAATACCGTCGGCAATGGCGTAAACTGCATATTGGTATAGATGCTGAAACACTGCAAATACGTGCCGTTCAGCTTACTACAAATAATGTCAGTGATTCACAAGTACTAGGTGATTTACTTAATCAGATTCCACAAGATGAGCGAATAGATTCTGTCTATACCGATGGCGCGTACGACACGAAGTGCTGCAGAAAAGTGATTTCAGATCGTCAAGCACATGCAGTAATTCCACCCAGAAAGAATGCCAAGCCCTGGAAAGATTCTAAAATAAGTTCAATAGAACGAAATGAGTTACTTCAAACGGTTAAACATTTAGGCAGAACCCTATGGAAAAAATGGTCGGGTTATCACCGTCGTAGTTTGGTGGAAACCAAGATGCATTGCATCAAATTATTAGGTGATAGGCTGACGGCAAGACATTTTCAAAGTCAGGTCAATGAAATTCATGCGCGTGTGGCAGTTCTGAATAGATTTACGGAATTAGGTAGACCTCACACCCAAGTTGTCACTTAAATTTGAATGGATTGGGGAAAACTCAGCTTTTGAATGTTTATGCAACAAAGCCGAAGAGAAAATCAAGAATCATATAGCAGATGTAGATAAAATTTATTCTAAATTATTATCTTCTGTTCGTATTGAATAAAAAAGAGCGCCGTAGCACTCTTTTTAAACCGTCAAAAATTATTCAGTCTTGGCTTTTGCATTCGACTTTTTCTTTTTGACCTTGGCCTTTTTCTTTACTTTATCTTTAACCTTTGCTTCAGACTTTCCTGCAGATGGTTTAGTAGACTTTTTACTGTAAGAGCTAGGTTTTCCTTTTCCTTTTTTGCGTCGTATGGGCTGTTCTCCATCGGCGCTCAAATTGGATTTAGATTCACGTTCATTGTTGCCGAAAACTTCTTCAGTCGCGGCTGGACGTGATACTGGTTTTTTCTCGCTCACACGCGGTGCACGGGCACGAACTGCACGGCCGGCATGACTGAGTTGTTGCACCAGTTCAAAATCGATCTTACGTTCTTCCAGATTGACACCGGCAACCTTGATTTTGACTTCATCACCCAGACCAAAGACCTGACCACGGTTCTGGCCGATCAGATTCTGGCTGCTTTGATCAAAGACAAAGAAGTCATCACCTAGCTGGCTGACATGCACCATACCATCGACATACAGATCTTTTAACGTGACAAACAGGCCAAATTCTGCCGTTGCACTAATAATGCCGACAAATTCTTCGCCCAGATGCTGCTGCATATAATGACATTTCAACCAGGTCGTCACCGAGCGCGACGCTTCATCTGCACGACGTTCTGTGGCAGAGAAATGGTCACCAGCTTCATCTAAAGCACCGCCTGAAAGCGGAGATGGCTTGTTATTTAAATGTGCTTTGATTGCACGATGCAATAACAAATCCGGATAACGGCGAATTGGTGAAGTGAAATGTGTATAGGCTTCATAAGCCAGACCATAATGGCCTGCATTACTCGCACCATAGTAAGCCTGCATCATGGAGCGTAATAACACGGCATGAATACTTGGTGCATCAATCCGTTCTTTGGTCGCTTCAATCACCGCCTGATAATCTTTCTGAGTCGGCTGTTCCGGGAAATTCAAACCCAGCAGCTTGACGAAGTCACGGACTTTCTGGATACGCGAGAACTCAGGTGGTTCATGCACACGGTACAGCATCGGCATTTCATTTTTCAATGCATATTCTGCGGCTGCGACGTTGGCCAGCAACATACATTCTTCAATCAACTTATGTGCATCATTACGGCTACGCGGCAAAATTTCTTTAATTCCGCCTAGTTCGTCGAAGGTCATGTATGTTTCGACGGTTTCAAATTCCATGGCATGGCGTTCAGCACGTAAACTTTTAAGAACTTGATAAAGCTGGAACAGGGTGTTGATCGACTTGCGAACTTCACGGTCTTCGGTAATGGCCTGGCTGTCGCCTTCCAGATACTGTGCGACCTGATCATAGGTCAAACGTGCCTTGGAATGCATGACAGACGGATAAAACTCAAAACCAGTCACACGGCCAGCACGTGACAGTTTTAAATCACAGACCATACATAGGCGGTCAACGTTTGGATTTAACGAACACAGACCATTCGACAATGCTTCAGGTAGCATCGGTAAAACGAAGTGCGGGAAATAGACAGATGTCCCGCGTTCCTGCGCTTCATCATCCAGTGGTTTGCCTGGACGTACATAATGACTGACATCAGCAATGGCCACCACCACGCGATAACCACCGCCAGGACGTTTTTCGGCATAAACCGCATCATCAAAGTCACGCGCATCTTCACCATCAATGGTGACCAAGGCTAAATCACGCAGATCCACACGACCTTCACGGTCTTTGGCCGTTGGCTCTTTAAAGCTCTCGGCTTCTTTAACAACTTCTTCCGGGAATTCATACGGCAAACCATATTCTAAAATGGTTTGTGGAATGATAATTTCAGTATCGGCCTTGTCCGCCATGGACTGCACAATATGTCCGGTCGCGAATTCTTCACGGGTCGGATAGGTATCAATCGCCACACGAATCGAGTCACCCAGATTGACCTGGGCATGTTCAATCAGTTCTTTTTCAAGGGTGATTGGCTGATGTGCATTTGGGTTGGCTGGCTGGATAAAGTATTCACCATCATACTCTGACACTTTACCAATGATCTGTTTGATACGATGCTGCACAACTTCCGTAATGTAGCCCCAAGCCTTACCTTTACGGTCGACTGAAGTCTGACGCACTTTAACGCGGTCACCATTAAAGACCAGGCGCAGTTCACGCTCAGCCAATAATAGGTCGTCCTGGCCGGAAATGTTGGCAGTTCCCATCCCTCGGGAATTAATATAAACCGTCGCTTCGGATTCAGGTTGCTCGACGGCAATCTGAAACTTGTAGCCATCTTTCATCAGTTGCCCGTCACGCACCATCGCAATTAAACGATGGCTCAGGGCATCAATACTTTTTTGATCTGCAATTTCAAAATGTTCGACCAGGTCTGCATGGGACTGGGCATTGTTCTTTTCGATGGTTTCTAAAATGAGCGTGCGGCTAGGGATAGGGTTGTCATAACGTTCGGCTTCAGCTTTTGCTTCAGGATCGACCCAGTTTTTCATCATGTCTTTAAATTTATCTTAGGAGATAGGTTTAGCATAAAACATGTGTGCGCAGACTGCACGTAAATGATTGCAATAATCCATTTAAGTTTTCAATTTTCTGTTAATTTTCGATAACTGGAAATTTATGCAGTTTTTTTACTATCAAAATGCACGAAAAATCGAGGAATTGCTTAAAAAGTATTTAAACGAGCAAAAATATGCACTTTTTTTTGATGCTGCGCTTGCAGTGCCATGCCGAAATTTGTATTATGGCCGCACGTTACGGTGAGATGGGTGAGTGGCTGAAACCACGTCCCTGCTAAGGACGCATACGGGTAACTGTATCGAGGGTTCGAATCCCTCTCTCACCGCCACGCTTACTTACATCGCGCGCTCATAGCTCAGCTGGATAGAGCACTTGGCTACGAACTAAGGGGTCGGGAGTTCGAATCTCTCTGAGCGCACCAAGTAGGTTAAGCAGAAAAAACGTATCGCCAACCGAGGCACACAAGTTACGCGCTCATAGCTCAGCTGGATAGAGCACTTGGCTACGAACTAAGGGGTCGGGAGTTCGAATCTCTCTGAGCGCACCAACTTGAACAATTAACCGCACATGTTGCGGTTTTTTTGTGTCTAAAATTTACAGAAATACTAGACAGCACGTGCTAAAAATAAGTCTCAGGCGAGTGAATAAAAATAAAGGCAGTCGTGATGAGAAAAATCATTGTCCAGGAATTTTTGACCCTCGATAGCGTGATGCAAGGGCCAGGCGGCCCAAAAGAAGATATATCTGGTGGTTTTCAATATGGTGGCTGGGTGGCGCCGTATTTTAACGCGGAACCAGATCCGGCATTTGATGTCATCATGCAAAAATGGATGCAGCCCTCCGATATTCTTTTAGGGAAACATACTTTTCAGATTTTTGAATCTTACTGGCCCACACATACTGAAGACTGGCCGGGAATTAATGATGTCAATAAATATGTTTTTTCTACCAGTCTGGAGCATTCCGACTGGCAAAATACCCTTTTTCTGAAAAGCATTGATGAGATAATCAAGCTTAAAGCAGCGGGAGAGGGGGATATTCGCGTATATGGTAGTGCTGCAGTGGTACAGGCGCTTTTCAAATATGAGCTTGTGGACGAACTTCGTCTGCTGACTTTTCCAATCATTCTGGGTGTTGGCAAACGCCTGTTTAGTTATGAAGCAATACCCGCCGCTTTTCAATTGATAGATCACTTGGCCAGTTCAAATGGTATTGTATTTACGCATTATCAAAGGGCAGGAGCAGTAAAGACTGGAACAATAGGCGAGTGATAAAGCGTACAGGGGGGACGGTCGTTTTATATTTGAATTCTATTCTGGCTGGATACCTAGTTGAGAATACTTAAGGCTGACCCATTGCATGGTGCAGGAATTTTTTTGGAAAATCCGGCTTCTTGGTTGAATTAATTAAGTGCTTTTAGCTCTAAATCCGCAGAAGTTTTCAGCAGAAAACTATAAATTTTGATACATCGTTTAATTACTGTACATTCAGTTGTGATTTTATTAAAAAACACTTAACAAGACTGAAAAAGCTCGTATAATGCACCCCATCAAGACGTCGCGCTCATAGCTCAGCTGGATAGAGCACTTGGCTACGAACTAAGGGGTCGGGAGTTCGAATCTCTCTGAGCGCACCAATCTTGATAAGAATTCTGAAAAAACCGCACGTTGATGCGGTTTTTTACGTCTGTGATTTTTAACTATTTTTCATATAAAAAACCAATAACTCTCTGCTTCCTTCTTATCTTAATTTCTGCTGCACTTTCAGTGCATAAACGGTATTACCACCTACCGCAGGTAAAACATCGTAATAGGGTATGCTGCGCATGGCTCTTAATAAGAACGGCGCCTGATCGTGAATCTTCATGCTGCTGGTAATTTGAAATAAGGTACCCTGTGACTGCGGCAATAAGCGCATGCCACCTTTCACAAACTTTAAGTCACCGCCATTGGCATTGAACTGGTTTTGCAAGGAATCAGGCTGGTAAAAACGCATTTTGAAGTTAAATGGAATCTGAATCACCCCTAAACCGACCGACACCTTATAGTTGGCATCTATATTCTGGGTATTGACCGGATTCAGTTCGACCTTCTTGATTTGCCGGGGGAAAAGTTGCTGCGTCGCTTCAGCCGCTAACCACGGCCGCAATTTTTCGACCGGATGCGAAAAATATTGATAGGTGCTGCTAAATCTTAAATTTTCTGAGAATTTTCCTTCTTTGATCAGATAGTTCGGCAAAATGAAACTGACCGGTTGCCCTGATTTTTGGCTGATCTGGGCAATTTTTTGTAGCTGTTGAGGGTTCAATCTCAGTTGCGGAATCGGAGTTGCTAGTGCTGCTGTATGCTCGGTTTTAAAGCGTTGTTGTAGTGCTTCCAGCAGAAATGCATTGGTACTCGGCGGAATGCCGAGTTTGGCTTCAGGCAGCGCATTCAGGATTTTACTGAATAAAAAGCCTTTAGGCTGATTTAGGTCGCCCCATTGGGTGACAGTCACCAGCGTTTTATGCGGACCCAGTGCAAACCATTCTAGTTTTCCCGCACCATAGGGAATTGGCGCATCAATAATTAAAGTACTGATGCTGTTTTCACCCAGATGATGCTGCATCACTACAGTTTCTTTAAAGTTCAACACCGGAATTGGGGTCGGGATATGAACCTGATATTTAACCTGCTGAATCGAACCCTGCTGCTCCAGCACTTTGGCCGACTTTAAGGTCGGAAACAGGCCGACATAATTCGGATAATGGCGCAGCAATTTTTCAACTTGAGCTTCAGCCACAGGCAATACCACAGCCGCACTATAAAACTGTGTCTTGCTGGCTGCATTACTGTTTAAGGTAGGAAGCTGGGTTTTACTGGTTGGATGCGCATAAATCAGAATCCGCTCGCCGGTTAATTCTGCCAGTTGCTGGACATTGCCTTGATAAGCACTCAGACTGCTTGGTATTTCGGCATTCCAGGGAATAATCTTGGCCAGTGCTGGAGCAGAAACTGTCAAACAAACACCGATGAGCATGCATTGCTTTAATCCTTTCATTCAACATCCTGTTGTGTATTTTTTGTTTTAATTGCTATTTATTTAAAACCAAATGCACATATTTCCAAAGCAAAGTTATGTAATTGATGCGACAGGCCATAAGCGCTGTGGATATTTTGGTATAGTATTGGGCAAGATTTTATTTTTGATGTGATGCTATGACTGAGTCAGCACCGACTTTATCGACCCGTTATTTTCTGACTTTAGAAGAATCTCAGGATGGTTTTGCCTTGGCGACGTTTGGCAAGAAGCAGATTTCACGTTTTCTGACCCCTTTGGTCAGTATCGGGATCATCATCTGGGGTTTCTCGATGGGCTTTGATGGCGTTGGACGTTATTACGTGGCTTTGGGTGCATTCTTCCTGATCCTGCAAGGCATCATGCGTTACTGGTTCCTGCCGATGATGTTTAAACGCCAGTTTGTTAAATATCAGTTTGGTAAAAGCGAACAGGGCATTGATCTGTATCAGGACTATGCGGAAATTTTTACCAATGATCGTAGCAAGCTGGTGCCATATAGCGAAGTGCAGAATTTTGCTGCCGGTAAACTGACTTATATGCTGGAATTGAAAAACCGTACCGTCGTCATTGTACCGAAGCGTGCATTCAAGGACAGTACTGAACAGAGTATGTTCGAGCATACATTTAAAAAATAATTCAGATATCTATAAAAGGAAAAGGGAAGTTTTGATCATGAGCACACGTCCATCCAAAATCGTTTGTGTGGGTCGCAGTTATGCCGATCATGCCAAAGAACTCGGCAATGCGATCCCTGATCGTCCGGTATTGTTTATCAAGCCACCGAGTGCCTTAAGTTCGCTCGAAGCAGGCATTGAGTGGAATCCGGAATGGGGCAATTGTCATTATGAATGTGAACTCAGCTTGCGTATTGACCGGACTTTAAGCAAAGAAAGCGATCCTCTGAAAGCACTTAAAGCTGTGGGTGCGGTGACTTTAGGTCTGGACTTAACTTTGCGTGATTTACAGGATGATCTCAAGAAAAAAGGCCAGTCTTGGGAACGTGCCAAAGCCTTTGATGGTTCTTGTTTGTTGTCGGACTGGGTGCCTGTCGCCGATGTAGTCACGGACTGGAAAGATGTGCATTACACACTCGAAGTCAATGATGAGCTGCGTCAAAAAGGCGATACTGCATTATTGATATTTGATATTGCGACGTTGCTGGCTGACATCAGTCAGGTCTTTACTTTGGAAGAAGGCGATGTGGTGATGACCGGTACCCCGGCAGGCGTTGCGGCATTGCATTCAGGCGATCAACTGAAAATGACGCTGAAGGGGCAGGTTCAGGATTATGTCTGGATGACTTTTGTGAAATAACCAAGATTTTAAATTAAAGGAGCCAATGGGCTCCTTTTTCATATGCATCATTTTATTCATTAACAGTATAACGCTTGCGAAACTGATCTGGGGTGCTTCCCATCCAGCGTTTAAACATGCTGATAAATGCCGAGGCATTGGCATAGCCCAGATCAAAGGCAATGCTCTCGACACTATGCGCTGCATTTAATAAAGACATGGCCTGCATCACTTTCAGGCGTTGTCGCCATTCATGCAGTGACATTCCCAGTTCTTTCTGGCTATATCGCGCTAGCGTCCGCTCGGTTAAATTAACGCGTTCTGCCAGTTGCTGCAGCGAGCTTTGATCTGCCGGATGCTGATGTAAATAATCTAAAATCTGTTTCAGCAATGCGTGTTCTGAATGCGGTAGATAACTGCTGACCAGTTGGGCTTGCTGGAGCTGATCGAGCAGCACCTGTAGCAGACGCTGATATTCAGCTGAATTCTCGAGTGCTGGATGATCTTGATGATGCAGTTGTTTCAGGTGGGTAAATAAAGCAGTGACCAGAGGCGCACTGAGCAAGATACCCGGTTGAGTAGGGAGTTGGCTGCATAGTGATTCATGCACATACAGGGTGCCATGAGAAACCGCAGTACGGTTCAGACCACGATGCTCTAAATTCGGTGGAAGCCAGATGCCGTGAGGTGAAGGTGTCACATAATTTATATGATTAATATTCACTTCCATCACGCCATGAAAAGCATAGACAAATTCTCCCCAGGCATGGCCATGCAGCGGATAAACAGATTGCGCGGGATCCTCCCTGAAGCTGATCCACAAAGGTGCTTGAATCAGATCATGAGTCGGAAGTTGCTTGAGCGAAGCTGAATCTGCTTGAATTTTTTTATGCATCACCGAAATTGCCTGAATAACACCATCATTTGTCTGTTTTGAAGTATATCTTTTATTTCTGACACTTTTATAGTGTACTTTCCAAATGAGCAACAGGACCGTATGTGAGCCAGCGTCAGGCGTTAGATGCTAAAGCATCTGCCATCATGTTTGTATTGTGTATGTTGTGGGGTTTACAACAGGTGGTATTGAAATGGGCCGCCAGTGATATTTCAGCCCTGATGCAAATTGCCTTGCGTTCAGCCTTATCTGCGCTGATGGTTTATCCCCTGATTCAGCAGAGCGTGCGCCGTCAACTCTGGAATGCACGCTATTTACCTGCAGGATTACTAGTCGGTGTGTTGTTTGCAACCGAATTCTATCTGATTGGTGAGGCACTGCGTTATACCTCAGCCTCGCATACGATTGTTTTACTCTATACCGCGCCAATTTTTGTGGCTTTGGGTTTGCACTGGAAAGTGCCGGCAGAGCGTTTGTCACGTATGCAATGGGGTGGTATCTTGCTGGCCTTTAGTGGGATTGTGGTCAGCTTTCTGTTACGTCCACAGACAGAATCAACTTTACAAACTGATGCCTTGTGGGGAGATTTTCTGGCTTTGCTTGGCGGCGTATTCTGGGCAGCCACCACAGTCAGTGTACGTCTGAGCCGGCTGGCTGAAGCACCTGCAACCCAGACTTTGTTCTATCAATTATTGATAGGTGGAATGCTGTTATTGCCTCTGGCTGTTCTGACTGGACAAGCAGCCATTCAATGGACGGTGTTGTCTATTTCCAGTCTGGTTTTTCATACCATGCTGATTTCCTTTGCCAGTTATCTGATCTGGTTCTGGATGCTGAAGCATTATCTGGCATCGCGTCTAGGGGTATTTTCCTTTTTGACCCCTGTATTCGGCATGCTGTTCGGCGTACTGATTCTGGATGAACACATCGAAATCAATTTTATTATCGGCACCTGTATGGTCATGCTGGGTGTGATTCTAGTGAGTTTGCAGGGATGGCTGAAAAAACCGAATATCAATAAAAGCATTCAAGAGCAAGCATGAAAATCTGGTCTGTAAATTTAGCGACCTGGATTGGTCTGTCTTCTATTCTGATCTGGGCCAGTCTGGTCGCCGTAGTGAAACTGATTACTGAATCTACAAGTGCAGTGCAGGGGATTGCTTTAATTTATAGTTTTAGCAGTCTGGCGATTTTTGCGTTCACCGGCTTTCCAAAAATCACGCAAATGTCCAAGCGTTATCTGCTCGGTTGTGGCGCTTTATTTGTGGCTTATGAGATTCTATTTCTGGTTGCTGTGGCATGGTCGGACAATCGTGAACAGGTGATGCTGATTGCCATGATCAATTATCTGTGGCCACCCTTGATGATTGTTTTTTCGATTTTTGCCCGACAGTTGCAGGCCCGCCTCTGGGTGATTCCAGGCTTTCTGCTCGCCGTAATAGGACTGATGCTGGTGGTCAATCCAGAAATCACTAATCTGCCGAAGTTTATGCAGGTTTTAGCTGAAAATCCTTGGGCTTATGGCTTTGCCTTTCTCGGCGCTTTGTTATGGCCTTGCTATTGCGTTCTGACCAGAACCTACGGCCGCGGACAAAATGGCGTACCGATTTCCTTTTTGGTCGCTGTAATTAGCTTATGGTTCTTACATTTAGGATTAAACGAACCTTTTATCATGCCCACATTCAAGCTATGGCTGGGAATTGCAGTGGTGGGTAGTCTGATTGGCATCGCCTATAGTAACTGGAATCAGAGTATGCAATTCGGCAATATCAAGGTGCTGATCTTAGCCACTTACTTTATGCCGATTCTTTCTTCGGTCATGTCCATGCTGATTCTGGATGTCAGGCCCGAACTCAGTTTCTGGATTGGGACGGGTTTGGTGACTGCAGGCGCTATAGTCTGCTGGAAATCTACCGCTATCAGTTAAAAAAATCCTCTCAAGCGAGAGGATTTTTTTATTTATGTCGGAACAGTTCGGACAATGGGAAATTGAGTTTTTCTTCCAGATATTGATCAGTTTCCTGTAATCTAGGTGAGAAATTTTGCATCCAGATGTCATCAGTCTGGGCATTGGTGAGATGGTTTTTGCGTGGCAGTGGATAAGGCAATTGCAGATAAAAATTCCAGAAGCTGACCTGATCCAGATCGCGAACCAGCACATATTCATTCTCATCGGTGCGTTTGATTAGATTCTGCTTTTCAAACATGGCGACATAGCTCGGCCAGTGGCCAATTTCATCTCGGCCCAGCACTTCAAGCGCTTGTGCTTCACTGATGCTTTCACCGGTTTTCTGTTTTTTATAAAAGAGTTCTAACAGATCTAGCAGCATGACGATGGGATGGCGTTTATTGTCCTGCCCCGATTCGAACGCTGTCAGGGCATAACTGATTTCAACACCCAATAAGACAATAATCCACGACAGATAAATCCAGAGCAGGAAAATCGGCACAGCGGCGAAGGCGCCATAGACAATTTCATAACTGGTAAAGTTTGACATGATATAGCCGAACAGGTTTTTCAGAAGCTCAAACACCACGGCACTAAACAGACCGGCAATAAAGGCAGATTTAAGCGGTACACTGCGATTCGGAATGGTCCAGTTCAAAATGAAAAATCCGAGTACAGTCAAAGAAAAGGAAATTGCCCAGAGAACAAAGGCACCATCCAGCTCATAACCGGCAAAGTTATTGCTGAGAATGCTCATGGATGCCACGGTCGAGGAAATCACAAACGCACTGCCGAGTAAAATCGGCCCCAGCGAAATAATGGTCCAGTAACGCATAAAGCCCATAATTCCGCCCCGTGTTTCAGTCACGCGCCAAATGCGGTTAAACACCGTTTCGATACTGCTGAGCATCAATACTGTGGTCACAAATAAGAACAGAATACCAATGATGGTGAGATTGCTGGATTTATCGGTAAAGGCATTCAGGGCTTTATCAAAGGCAATGGTGGTTTTGGGTAAAAAATTACTATAAATTAGCTGCTGTAATTGCTGCCGCGCAGGTTCTAGGGCTTTAATGGAAGAAATAATCACCAGAAAAACCGTCAGCATCGGCACTACGGCGAACAGGGTGGTATAGGTCAGGGAACCTGCCTGTTCGCGACAGCGGTCTGTTTCAAAGCGTCGAAGTACAAATAAAACAAATTGAAACCAGTGTTTTTCATAGAAAGGTAATTTCTTTAAATACTTAACAATCATCTGCATCCAATCTCAATTTTTTTAATCATCATGAATTTTCATCATCAGCTTAACCAAAAAACTTGCAAAGTATCGTATAGTTTTATTTTTTTAAGTAATGAATAAGAACCATGATGCAACCTTATGTCCTTGTTTTATATTACAGCAAATATGGCTCAACCAAAGAAATGGCGCATCTGATTGCCAATGGAATTGAAGCGGCAGGCGTGGCAGTAAAAATCAGGACAGTTCCAAATATATCCAGCATGGTAAAAGTCGCTGAACCGAGTATTCCGGCAGAAGGGGATATTTACTGTACTCTGGACGATCTGGCGCAATGTGCCGGCCTGGCGCTTGGTTCACCGACCCGTTTTGGCAATATGGCCTCTGAAATGAAATATTTTTGGGATCAGACCACGAGTCTGTGGCTGAATGGAGCGCTACACGGTAAACCGGCTTGCGTGTTTACGGCATCAGGTTCCATGCATGGCGGACAGGAAAGTACTTTGCTGACCATGCTGCCGCCGTTGTTCCATCATGGCATGATGATCATGGGGCTTAGTAACTCAACACCGGCACTCTCGAATACCAAAACTGGTGGTACGCCTTATGGCGCTAGTCATGTCAGCGGCCCACGGCATGATCAGGGCCTGAGTCAGGATGAAAAAATTCTGTGTGAAGTACAAGGCAAGCGTTTAGGTGAAGTGGTACTGAAACTCAATCGAGTCTGAAAAACACTCACAGGAAATGAAGGATGGACTTCATTTCCTGAACTTTATTAGGCTTCTTTTTGATCTTTTTGATCTTTTTGATCTTTTTGATCTTTTTGATCTTTTTGATCTTTTTGATCTTTTTGATCTTTTTGATCTTTTTGATCTTTTTGATCTTTTTGACTAAATCTGTATTTGCATTTCAGACATTGATAATCCTGAAACAGATTGCGGTCAACAGAAACTCCAGCTTTTTTCCCTAGAAAATTACCGACCACACCGCCGGTAATTCCGACACTGATTGCACCGACAAAAGTACCTACGGTTCCACCGACAATGACACCTAAAGGTCCGGCTACCGTACCAATCGCAGCGCCAATCGATGCACCTGAAGCAGCGCCACCCACAGTCCCCGCAGTTGCACCCGCTGAACTCATGAGAATGCCGCCAATTTTCTTTAAATTCTGTTCATGATCGCGCTGTTCGATATCAGATGAGCCACATTTAGGACATTGCATAGATTGTTCCATCAAGGATTGAGATGTGCTTGTTTTAGATTCATTGGGAATAGGATTTTTGCCCTGATCAGTACTTATTCATAACATACAACAACACACTAGATAAGTTTTGAATTCGCAAATCAGAAACATTGCATACTCACTTGATTCTAGTTGAGTTCACGCTAAAACATTGTATTTCAGCTGTAAATATATGCCTTCTTGGTTGATTAACGCAATTCTTAACCTGTCATTGAGGAAATGGCAAATCTCAAGATCATCAGAAATGTTCTTCTCTCATCATTCTAAATATTGTGCTTTTAGCTCTTAGAAAGACTATTTCTGGAGTTGAGATGAAAAAGGAAGGGTAGTCGAAAAAATATGCAAACGAGTTCTTATCGGAGCTATTTAAATTTTTCAGACAAAATACACCTGAATATTGGCGTTTCTTTATAAGTCACCTTCATTGTAATTGATTAATTATATTTTAGATAAATCGTGACATTTATCCTTATTAAATAGAAGTTCTAATAAAATAAAAATTTACGGTCTTTAAAATGTAAAAAGCATAATAATTCTAATCTTTATTAGATAAATTTTTGATTATTACTAATATAAAAAATATATTATCTTAATCAAGTTTTTTATATAAATCTTATATTCAAAAAAAATTTATATAATGATTTCTTACAAATCACAAATAATAAACAAATATTTATTAATTAATTAAAAACAATACTTTATATTTTTAAATGAAACAAAAAAATATGTGAATAGGGATTAGTTTTACATTTTATAATTTTATGTGATTTAATATTTTTCAGATAAATTTAATCTTATTAAATGAAAAATTAAATAAATATCTTAAATCAGAGGATATTAAGATTATGAGAATGTTAGTTATCAATCTGGGTTTATTATGTTTATGTTTTCTAAGTAACGCTTATGCCACTTCTGATGAGTGGACTCAGCGTTGGAAATCATCCAGTGCCCGTTCCAATGAGAATCTAGTTCAAGCCAATCTGATCGAACTTAAGGAGTCAGACTATTATTCCGGATTAGGTAAAACCACCGTTCATAGCACCTCAACTACTTCCATCGGGACGGTAAATACCCCGACCAACAATATCAATGTAGAGGGTACAGACAACAATATTGATATTACGAGTGAATTGCTGAATGAAGCACCAGTCAATTCAAATACCAACCAAAATCCTCAGCGCTGTCTTAATTTAAGTAACAGACCAGGAGAATCACAATGCTGAATTTCTCCTCGACCAGAAGACATTTATCTTTCGTAAGTGTCACCGTCCTTTTTAGTTCTTTTTTAACAGGCTGCACAGGTTTAGCACCCTCAAACAAGAAGCCAGTTAGCCTGGTGCAAGGTCCCCCAATTACCGATATTTTTACCCCTTTTGATATGGCTTTATCCTGCCTAAAAGGACAATTACGTAGTGATGTGAGTTTCTCCGTGGGGGCAATTCTGGATCAAACCGGTAAGGATGTGGTGACCAATGGTGGTAGCGGAAAAATGGTGACCCAAGGTGCGGGAGATATGGTGCAATCTGCCTTGTTTCAGGCGGGGGTGAGCTTAATGAACCGGCGTGATCCCCGGATTATCGAAAGCGAAGCCAAGTGGGGCATTCGTGATCCAAGACAAATCCAGGCTTCTGATTATTATGTGACAGGCAGTATTAACAGTCTTGATTTTATTCCGGGTGGTGGTTTTGATATGCAAATCGCCGGTGTCGGCCCGAATTATAGTCAAACCCGGATTATGGTCGGTCTGGATTTATCTCTGACAGATACCCGCAGCAGTAAAGTCGTGGGCAATGTTTCATTGCAGAAGCAAATTGCTGCACAGGATTATGGCTTAAGTGCAGGCAGATTCGCTGGTCGTACACTCTTAAACATTCAGATTGGAAAAGGAGAACGCGAGGCAACTAATTTTGCCTTGCGACAAATGTTGAATCTGGCCACTTTTGAATTGCTGAGTCAGGTTGTCCCACCCGCCGTATTTGAAAGCTGTCGTGCGCAGATACCGCCAGAGTTCGGTCAATTAAACTTAACCCGAAGTTCTGTTGCGCTGCATAAATACAAGAAAAACCAGCAACAAAATAGTACAGCTTCAAGCAGTGTTGTTCAGGAGTCAGTCTCAAGCCAGGCAGACTCATCCAATGAAAAAAATAAGTTAACCAACTCCCCGAGTAAAGATACAAAACCGCCTAAACAGAAAGAGTCCGAGGTGATTCAAAACCCTGAAGCAGAGCCTGAAATGAGTAAACAGGACTTGATTAAATATATCAGCAAGAAGCAGCGTCAACCTTCTTCAAATGAAAAGAATGAAGAAAAAGATACTCAAGAAGAAGCTGCTAAAGAACAAGAAGATGAAAAAACCACAACGCTATGGGAGGTTAATCCTGATGTGGTCGAAAATTACTGGTCTAGCACCCAACGTGATTAAAAGTATTTGAGAATGGGCTCGCTCCCATTATAAGAAGGAGTACTTAGCGAGAGGTACTTCAAAACAAAAGTAGGAAGAACAACGATGAAAAACACGATCAAAACAATCGCTTTATCCGTCGCCTTTCTGTCTAGCGCAGGTATGGCATACGCCCAAGATGGTGAAACACCTACTGATGTCACCGTAGATACAGGCTTACAAGCTACCCTGGATTCTATTTCTCAGCAGGTTGAAAATGGTTCTGCTTTGAATCTTGCAGTGAATACAGGTGATGTTGATGCAAGTGTCGATTTAGAAGCAATTGCAGAAGCTACTAGAGAAGCACCAGAGGCCATTAGTTCAATTGAAGGTAGTATTGAAACTACTGCGATTGGTGCCGCGAATACCGGTAGTATCAGCATCGAACAGGGTAGCTACAATAAGGTGGTATCAGACATATCAGATGCAACGGATAACTACGATTACAGTGCAGTAACGAGTGCAACTAATAATTCTGAAACTCTAGAGGAGCTATCAGAGGTTTCGGATAGTTCAGATATCTCGGAAGTTATAAGTTCGACACTGAGTACTGACTATAGTGAGGAAATCAATGAAACTTTAAGCAATTATAGTGTAGCGAATATTGCCTATAATGCGGGTGCTATTGATGCATCTGTCAGTGCTATTTCAGAAGGAACTCAAACTGCTATTAACAACAGCATCACAACTACCGCTATCGGTGCTGTGAATAGCGGTAGTATCACTGTGACTGTTAAATAAACTCTTTTTTCGAGGTGAACACAGGTCTAACTATTGGCAGATAGTTAGGCCTCTTTATTTTATAATAACATCCACATAAATTGTTGTTTATTCATCGGATAAAAAAGTACTTATTGTTTGACACTCTCTATTTCAGAAATTGAGTAGTCTGGAGCTTAAGATTAAGTCATTTATCTAGGATCAAATCTGGAAGAATAAATAAGAATTTAGGCTGAGCTATAGCCGAGTTTTGGATATTTTAAATTTATATCATCAGAAAAACGCAATAAAAAAAGAGCGCATCAGCGCTCTTTTGAAATTCATTGGCGAGCTTAGTCGCGAACAAATTCAACTGTGCCATTTGCTAAAGACTTCACACGTGCCAGTGATTCCACACGGTAGCCTTTTTCAAGCAGCAGATCACGACCTGGCTGGAATGATTTTTCAATCACAATGCCAATACCGACTACTTCTGCATTTGCCTGATGAATCAGGTCTGCAAGACCTAAAGCTGCTTGACCATTAGCCAAGAAATCATCGATCACTAAAACCTTGTCGGTTGAGCTGATGTGTTTATTTGAAATCGCGATCGTGCTTTCAGTTTGTTTGGTAAATGAAAAGACTTTAGAACGATATAAATCATCTTTCAGGGTCAGAGACTGGTATTTACGTGCAAAGATCACCGGTACGCCAAGCTCTAGGCCGGCCATTACGGCAGGTGCAATACCTGATGCTTCAATCGTAATAATTTTGGTAATACCAGCATCCTTAAACAGACGCGCAAATTCTTGACCAATCAGTTGCATCATGACTGGATCAATCTGATGGTTTAAGAAAGAGTCTACTTTCAAAACTTCTTCAGAGAGGACGATGCCTTCAGCCAAGATTTTCTGTTCTAGTGCATGCACGGGAGAATCCTCAAGAGCAGGTGCTTTTTCAAGCAAAAGCGTATTGTAAAAAGCACCCGGAAAAAATCAAGTGAAATTCGCCAAAAACTTAGTTGCTTGCACCTTTATAGTCAGTTAACAGTAAACCATAGGAGGTTTTCTTGTCGACATGCGAAACTTTGACTGGAAGATAGTCAAGTTTTGGTGCCAGCCAGAAAATGGTTTCACGACCTGGTTTGCTATGTTTCATCACCACTTTAATGGTATTAAAAGATCCGTATTTGGTACTTATAGTCTCTGAACCTTGTTTGACAAACTTACGGCCTTCAATTTCTTTGGCATCAGCGATATAGTAATTTGTTTTCAGGCCTGAATTTTTTAAGTCTTCACGAATTTGCAATTCTGCATTCAACTCATCCAGAACATCTGCTCTCCAGGCAAAAGAACGTTTTTCATCGTCTTTCTTGGTACTGATAGTTTTGCTGGAAGGATTAAAATTAATACTCATGGTGTTGTTATGCACCAGTACTTTACTGCTGCGACTGAAACTGCTTGATCCGATCTTGCCATTATTAAAAGTAAAGCGGCTGGTTTCGGTTGCAGAGGCAATCCCCCCGGCTTTTGCAGCAAAGACATACGTCCAGTTATTGCCAGATTTACTTAGAGTCCGTGTTGCAGAACCCATATTCTTGCCATTATAGCTAAATTGATAACTGGCCTGGAAAGGAGTCATGGCAAAAGCCTGGCTAGAAATACCAGTGAACAGTATCGCGCTGCTCAGACCCGTGGTCATCACTAAAGTTTTGAATACAGTCTTCGCCATCAGTTATTTTCCTATATTGATTCAACGGGCAAAACATATCACTTATTGCACCCTTTATTATTTGGGCAAAATATGGAAATTGAAGGGATATTTCTGCCAAAAATGTATATTTCATGTAGTTTTATGGAGCTTTTGTTCAAAAACTACGTTCGGCATGATTTAAGAAGGATCTTTCTGTTTGATGGGAGTGACCCGGTTATCATCCATCTCGTCTTCATCCCAGTTCTCTTCCTGATCTTGGGAGAGTTTTCTAAACAGGGCGGCCAGATTGACGTTGCCAATCACCACCAGTTCGGCTTCACGAAGTACTGCGTGATTCACATGAACTTTGCTTAAGGTATCAATGACAGATCGGCTTTTACCTAACCAGCGATTTAAATCCAGATAGAGCAAGTCATCGATGACTTTAATCACGCCCAGTTTTTCCAAAATCATTCCCAAAGGATCTTTATTCAAGACACGTTGATAGAAGAACAGGCCAAAACGCACGCCAAGTTTATAAAGCATATTCGGATATTTGGCTTCAATCAGCTGGGTATCACTAATTTGCTCGAACACGATCAACTGGGTGGTTTTATTCAGTTCCATCTGTACCAGTTTCAAATCAACCGATAAAGTGACAATCAGGCCTTTATAATCCAGTGTTGCGTAGAGACGCAGCCAGTCTTCATGTAAATCTGCGTGTAAGTCTTTCAATGCATCGACATTGTCTGTGACAAAGCGCTGAAAGGTTGCATTTAGGAAGACTTGCGATAGGGGAAATTCACGCTCATCTTCAATAAATCCTTCCGCCCTCTGATACACTTGGCGGATTCGGTTGGAGATATTGGAAATTAGCGTTTGCATACTGAAGCGTCCTGGCAACTTTATTTTTGACTCGGGATGTATCTTGTCGAATTGTATGAAAAATACAAGCGTTCATGCTTGAAGTTTAGCAAAATAAATAGCACCATTTTTATAGTTTTAGTTATGTAACGTTGAAGATTTGATGGATTTGGCATTTTAAAAAGATAAATGACGAATCCGTTTATTTTTAATCTTTCAAATACTTTTTTGGGGAGCTGAACTCATTATTGAGTTTAGGCGAATGTGAAAAAACGATGATACTCATGCCTCTGGTCAGAACTTGGTGGAAAGATCCAGTGTTTAGCAGTGCGTTGCTTGCCGCAGGCATTCTGCATTTGATCGTGCTGACACTGGAATTTGGTATGCCGCAAGATCGGGATACCAGTACCAAAGAAATCGCGGTCAGCTTGCGCCAGACTGATGAAAAAATTGAGCATGCTGATTTTCTGGCCCAAACGGACCAGCAGGGTTCCGGCCAGTTTAGAGAAGCTCATCGCATGTCGAGTGATATGCCATCGCCGTTAATGGAGCAACATGCAGGCGAAGAACTGCAAGAAAGTCTGGATATGCTGCAACAGCAACAGGAACTCAGTTTTGAAGAAAAAGTCCTGATGACCACCTTGAGCTGGCAAAAGCAGGCGGAAGAAAATCAGCGTAAAAAAATGCAGGAGCAATTACAGAGCCAGTTTCAGGCCAAAGCGGCCATGGTCGCCAGTCTGGAAGCGCAATATTTACAGCGTCAGCAAAATTTCAGTCGTCAGCAAAAAATTAAGACTGTAGATGGGATTCAGTCCAAGCAGGATGTTTCGGCCGCCTATCTGGAAAAGTTCCGTGAAAAAGTGGAATTTTATGGCAACCGCTACTATCCGGAAGCAGCCAAGCAGCAGAATCTGGCAGGTGAAGTGCGTTTGATGGTGATCCTGAATCAGAATGGGGGGATTCGTGCCATTCGACTGATTGACAGTTCAGGACATGCCATGTTGGATGAAGCAGCTAAATCCTCCGTGCGTAAGGCAGCACCATTTGGTGCTTTCGACAGTAAAATGAAAGAAATTTCCGAACTGCGAGTGATTCGTACCTGGCGTTTTGACCCGGCAGAAGCGGAGTTTGAAGTGCGTTAAAGTTGATATTTACCAAGACCTCTCCCTAACCCACTCCTAATAAGGAGAGGGAACTATATCTATAATGTTTAACAATCATAGGATTCTAATGAATGTTCTCCCTCCCTCTGGGAGGGAGTTAGAGGGAGGGCAACTTTCAATAAAAAAAAGCGAGCCTTGGCCCGCTTTTTTTATGAAGAAATTTTAGTTCTGTTCCAGATAGGGATTTTCAAAACCTAGCTTGGCCAGAATCTCGATTTCAATACCTTCCATTTCTTCAGCATCTTCATCCGAGGTTTCATGGTCATAGCCCATTAGGTGTAAAGTGCCATGTACCAGCATATGGGTGAAATGCGTCAAGGGTACTTTTTGCTGTTCAAGTGCTTCAGTCAGTACCACGGGAATGCAGATCACCAGATCACCAATGGGAAATGCATCCAGAAACTGCGCCATTTCGTCTGGAAGTTCACTTGGGAAAGACAGGACATTGGTCGGTTTGTCTTTGCCTCGATATTCCAAATTCAGTTTATGACTTTCGTCATTATCAACACAGGCAATTCCAATTTCGCAATCACTTTGAGTGCCGATATGACGTAAAGTGGTTTCTACAACTTTTTTAATATAGGCTCGTTTCAGTACCAGTTCAGGTGACTGAAAGTCCTGTTGTAAGGAAAGACTAAGTTTCAACACAAATCCTTAAGTTTAAAGCTTAATGCTGTGCGTCTGCCGCAGCATCATTTTCAGCGATCAAGGCATCCTGACGTGCTTTACGTTCGGCACGTGCTTCAGCACTTAAACGCTGCTGTTCACTGTCCCAGCCTTCGTAGGCTTCAACAATTTTCTGTACAAGTTGATGACGTACTACATCACGCGAATGAAAACGGGTGATATGAATTTCAGGAATTTTATCAATCACACGCAAGGCATGTGACAGGCCGGATTGCTGACCACGCGGTAAATCCACCTGAGTTACGTCGCCCGTAATCACGGCACGTGAGCCAAAACCTAAACGGGTCAGGAACATCTTCATCTGTTCGGGGGTGGTGTTCTGCGCTTCATCTAGAATCACGAAAGAATGATTCAGGGTACGGCCACGCATATAGGCAAGGGGGGCCACTTCAATCACCTGACGTTCGATCAGCTTGGCCACTTTTTCAAATCCAAGCATTTCATACAGCGCATCATACAAGGGACGTAAATAAGGATCGATTTTCTGGGTTAAGTCCCCCGGCAAGAAACCAAGTTTTTCACCGGCTTCAACCGCAGGACGAACCAGCAAGATCCGCTGAATTTCATTACGCTCCAGCATATCGACCGCAGCTGCAACGGCGAGGTAGGTTTTACCTGTACCCGCAGGGCCAATACCAAAAGAAATATCACTTTGCAGAATGCGCTGTACATAACGTTTCTGGTTAGCACCACGCGGGTTGATCCGGCCTTTACGGGTTTGTAGCCAGACGTTGTCCAGCCCCGTGTGTTCCTGATCATCCAGATCTTGCTGAAGTTCACGGTCAGTCTGGCTGCCCTGAATCATCAGATGTAAAGTATCTGCACTAATCTGCTGACTATGTTCAGATTCTTCATGAAGACGTTGCAAGAGCATTTCGGCTCTCTCAACGGCATCGATTCCACCATCAATAATAAAACTTTCTCCACGATGGGAGATTTTGACGTCTAAACGTTGTTCAATTTGCTTCAAATGGCCGTTATAGGCACCTAACATGGCTTGTATACGGTCCATCGAAATTCCAGGAAAAGCTACTGTACGTCGAATCGCTGCAGTCAAGAGTGTTCCTTATGAAGTGTGCGTTATATGCTCTACATTACGCCACGTCAGGCTCAAGATTCAAGAGCTCACCGTAAACTAAATTCAAAGTTTTAATTTCGGTAATTTCAATCTCGGCAAAGCGACCTACCCAGGCAGGGTCACCAATAAAGTTGACATAACGGGTATTGTCCGCTGTACCGACCAGAATGTTCGGATCTTTATCAGAAACTTTTTCGATCAGTACACGCTGGATGGTTCCGAGCATGGCATCCGTCTTGTCAATGCTTGAACGCTTAATCCATTGCTGAACTTTGGCCAGACGTTCTTTTTTCACATCTTCAGAGATCGTATCTTCTAGTTCTGCCGCAGGCGTACCCGGGCGTTTTGAATAGATAAAACTATAAGAATGATCAAAATCCAGATCTTTGATGAATTGATAGGTCTCTTCAAAGTTCTCATCTGTTTCACCCGGGAAGCCAATGATAAAGTCTGAAGATAAATGCATGTCAGGGCGAACTGCACGTAACTTTTTAATTTTTTCGATATAGACATCGATGGTGTGGTTACGCTTCATCGCTTGTAACACATCATTGGAGCCGCTTTGTACCGGCAGATGCAGATGCGAAACCATTTGTGGCAGATCATGATAGCATTGGATCAGGTCGTCATTAAATTCCAGTGGATGCGAGGTGGTATAACGAATACGGCCAATGCCCGGAATATCTGCAACCAAACGTAACAGATCGGCAAAAGTACAGATATTGCCTTCAAAAGTTTCACCACGGTAGCCATTTACGTTCTGACCTAAAAGCGAAATTTCACGCACGCCTTTTTCTGCCAGACCCGCGATTTCAGCGAGCACATCATCCAGTGGACGAGAAACTTCTTCACCACGCGTATACGGCACCACGCAGAAAGAACAGTATTTGGAACAGCCTTCCATGATCGAGACAAAGGCTTTATAGCCTTCAACACGCGGTTCTGGCAGAAAGTCGAATTTCTCGATGTCCGGGAAGGAAATATCCACCAGTTTGATTTTTTCTTTTTTTGGCTTTTCGATCTGCTCAAAATGCTGGTCCAGCATTTGTGGTAAACGGTGCAGCGTTTGTGGACCGAAAATCATATCGACATAATTGGCACGTTTCTGGATGTTGTCGCCTTCCTGAGAAGCCACACAACCCCCAACACCAATAATCAGATCAGGATTTTTATCTTTAAGCTTGCGCCAGCGACCCAGCTCAGAGAATACTTTCTCCTGGGCTTTTTCACGGATCGAGCAGGTATTCATCAGTAGAATATCGGCATCTTTAGGATCGGTGGTCAGCACATAGCCATGAGAATCGCCTAACAGGTCTGCCATACGGTGACTGTCGTACTCATTCATCTGACACCCTTGTGTTTCGATGTACAGTTTTTTGACTGAAGCATCGCTAACTGGGGTGTGCGCTGGCTGGGTAACAGTGTTTTCTGAGGCAGCTGGGGCACCATTCGGAATGAAGGTTTGAACCGTCATGTAGGCTCCTACAAGGTAATACGTTGAAAGAGTGAACGAACAGCCTGATTGATGCATCAAACAGGTGAATAAAAATTCAATTCACGGACTGAAATCTTGGAAAGGCGCATATTTTAGCAGGAAAGTCGCTTAAACTTATAGCCCAAATTAACTGTGGAAAAATATTGATTTATGGGCAAAAATTGTCTGTAGATTAATATTGCTTAATCATAAGGTTACATAACTGAACAATAGAGTTGGTTATAATCTTCAAACTAGCTCTTATGATATGCAACATGGGCAAAGCACAAAATCGATGATAGAAGGCAAAGGGATGTTGAAACACACTAAAACTATGTATAAATACTATAAATTAATTACTTTAAGTGTGGCATGTATCTGTTCAGCGAGTACACAGGCAGCAGAAGAGCAATTTAATGATGCCTTGCGTGCAGCCAATGCAGGTAATACTGAACTGTTACAGCAATATCGTCTGTCTATGCAGAATGATGCCTTGGGCTATTATCCGGAATACTGGATTTTAAACCAGAATCTTGCCATGCAGCCTGTTAGCCAGATTATCAGCTTTGCCCAGCGTTACCCTCAATCTGCGATGGCTGAAAAGCTGGCAGCGGACTATGTCGAAGAAAAAGTAAAAATGGCAGACTTTGGCACTGCCCAACCGGTATTGCCTTATGTGACCAATGCTGATCCTGCCGAAGCCTGTGCAGTGGCACAAGTCCGTGCCAAAGCTGGCGATGAACTGGTCTATGCTGAATTTAAAGAGGTCTGGCTGACGACGAATAACCAACCGGATTCTTGTACCGGTCTTGGCCGGATGATGCTTTCCAGTCCACTCATGACAGCAGAAGACCGTCAGCAGCGACTCTGGGGACAACTTCGTGCCGGACAGTCAGGTCAGGCCATTGCGACAGCGCAAGGCATTGGCCTGAATTTGTCATTGGCACAATTGAACTCGATTCAGGCCAATCCCACCAGTTATTTGTGGTCTGCACCTAAAAGCAGTGCTGCCGAACATGCCTATCTGATCTATGCACTGGGTCGTCTGGCAGATACTGATCTGGACTCGGCCTTATCCATTGTCAAACGTACCGCAGAAGGCACACCTGCATCTGTACAACGCGCCTTATATCGTGCTGTCGGTTATATCGGTGGTACCACAGTGATGAAAAACAACTTCAATCGGGAAGTGTTGAATGCGCTAGATGCCAGCTATGGCCTGCCATTTAGCCCGGAAGAAGCCGAAATTTATGCACGTCAGGCCATCCGTTTTAGTGCTTGGGAAAGCCTGATTCGTGCCATTGATAGCATGAGTGTTAACCAAAAGCAGGAAGACCGTTGGCAATATTGGCTGGCGCGTGCCAGCGAACAACGTACTGATCGTGCTTCCAAACAGGCAGCAGAAAGTATTTATCGTAAGCTGGCGACCGGAGATGACTATCACAATCTTCTGGCACGCGACAAGCTGGGGCAGGTGACTGCGAGTACACCAAATCCAGCGCAGCCATCCAATCAGGCTATGCAGCGCTTGAATCAGGATATTCATTTCCGCCGTGCTTTCACCTTACGTAATATCAGCGCCCCGGAGAACTATATTAACCGGGAATGGAACTGGGCAGTGCGTCAGGCTTATCTAAAGAAGGATGATGACCTGTTGCTGGCCGCGGCAAAACGTGCCATGGATATGGGCTGGTATGATCGTGCCATTTATGCCGCTGACCGTACCGCGAACAAACATAATTATAACTATCGTTATCCAATGCCACATCAGAATTACGTGGTCAGCCATAGTCGCAATGCGGGGATTGATCCGGCCTGGGCCTATGGTTTGATGCGTCAAGAAAGTCGTTTCAATACCGTCGCACGTTCACATGTCGGGGCGGGTGGTCTAATGCAGATTATGCCGGATACGGCCAAGTTGGTGGCGCGTCAAATGGGTGAGGCTTATAATCCGGCAGCACTCACCGATATGAATACCAATATTCGCTACGGAACATTCTATTTATCTACCATTCAGCGTCAGCTCAGCAATAGTCCAGTTCTGGCAACAGCAGGCTATAATGCCGGACCAAACCGTGCCCGCCGCTGGCAGCCAGAATTTCAGGGAATGGCCGCAGATCAATATACTGAAAGTATTCCTTTACTTGAAACCCGAGATTATGTGAAACATGTCATGACCAATGCCACGCATTACGGTATCTTGTTGGGACAGGGGGCACAGTCAGTGGGTAAACGCATGCAACTGATACCATTACGTAATACACAATAAAATTAAAATTATTGGGGGATGGTGATTTATTCATGAAAATAATGAAGGATCGTCGAGTCTGGGCTGGATCGGTTACGCTTGTATTTTTGGCCAGCAGTCCGGCAGCGTTTGCTGCGCCGACAGACTATGTCATGGATGTACAAATGGTCCCGGCCCTATGTAGTCTGTATCCGGAATATGCCAAGAAACGAAAATGTCTGGAAGGTTATTCGCTGAATATCTCCGGCTTATATCCTCAGACCACATCACAAAATTGCACGACCAATAGCTCTGCGAAACTGTCACCACTGCAGTCCAAGGTAGTGGCCAGGATCATGCCGGATGACAATACCCGGACAATTTTATGGCGTAATATCGGTGGCTGCGTGCCGATGAATGCTAGTCAATATTTCCGCACGATTATCAATTATGCAGATCGTCTGAAAGTGCCCGCAGAACTGACAGAACAGGAAAATATTACGATTTCTGTCGATACATTGCGGGCCAAATTCCTGAAAATTAATCCGCAATTACCGGGCAATGGCTTGCGATTCAACTGCCAGCAGACCCAGTCAGCCAGCGTACTTACCTCGATCAAGGTCTGTTATCGCCCGAATGGCAATTACAAATCCTGTCCTGCCAACATTATTAATACATGCCCAAAAACTGTCACAATAAAAGGAACATACTGAGCTTTTTTGCCGATTTAATTTATATTTCCTATCAGACTTTAGGTGAAATCCGTCCTCTTTTATATGCATCTGGCAAAGGATTGGAGTACAATCTTTCGCGTTTACGATTATTAGATTAAATACTAACTATTTAATCGCATTGAATATCCTCAATTGGAGATAATTAGATGAAGCAAGCAGTTCGTGTTGCCGTTACTGGCGCTGCAGGTCAAATTGGTTACAGCCTATTATTCCGTATCGCAAGCGGCGAAATGCTAGGTAAAGATCAACCAGTGATTTTGCAATTGCTCGAAGTTCCTTTTGAGAAAGCTCAGCAAGCGCTTAAAGGCGTAATGATGGAGCTTCAAGATTGTGCATTCCCATTACTAGAAGACATGATCGGTACTGATGATCCTAAAGTTGCATTTAAAGATGCTGACTACGCGCTTCTAGTTGGTTCACGTCCACGTGGTCCAGGTATGGAACGTGCTGACCTGCTTAAAGTGAACGGTGAAATCTTCATTGGTCAAGGTCAAGCATTGAACGAAGTTGCGAGCCGTGACGTTAAAGTTCTAGTTGTTGGTAACCCTGCAAACACGAATGCTTACATCGCAATGAAATCTGCTCCAGATCTTCCAGCGAAAAACTTCACTGCAATGTTACGTCTTGACCACAACCGTGCTGCATCTCAAATTGCTGCTAAAACTGGTAAAGCGGTTAAAGACATCAAAAATCTTACAGTTTGGGGTAACCACTCTCCAACCATGTATGCCGACTACCGTTTTGCAACAATTAACGGCGAAAGCGTTAAAGACATGATCAACGACCAAGAATGGAATGCAAATACATTCCTTCCGACTGTTGGTAAACGTGGTGCTGCGATTATCGAAGCACGTGGTTTGTCTTCTGCTGCTTCTGCTGCTAACGCTGCAATCGACCATATGCGCGATTGGGCTCTTGGTACAAACGGCGAATGGGTAACTATGGGTATTCCTTCTGACGGTTCTTACGGTATTCCTGAAGGCGTAATGTTCGGTTTCCCTGTAACGACTGAAAACGGTGAATACAAAATCGTTCAAGGTCTAGAAATCGACGAATTCAGTCAAGAGCGTATCAACTTCACGTTGAATGAACTTGAAGAAGAGCGCGCAGCAATTGCTGACATGCTTAAATAATTTGATCTTTTCAGATTAAGTTGAAAAAGCACTCCATTTGGGGTGCTTTTTTTATATCACTCACTTTAATCAACAAAAAATAACAAGCTGTGAAGGAGAGACAACTGAGTTTTCGCTATGAGCCATCTAAGGTAGAGACAAGATTATAGATAAAAAACAATGGAGGTTCTGATGTTAGAGCAACGCCCCACCTTCGAACTTTTCTTTGAACAATTGGGTCTGGATTCGAGTCCGGAAGCGATTGACGAGTTTATTAGCACGCATCAAATTGGTATGGATGTACCACTGCATAAAGCTCCTTTTTGGAGCAAATCACAGCATGACTTTCTGATCAGTCACTGGAAGAAAGATGATGACTGGGCCATTTTTGTTGATGTATTAAATGAACAATTACATATTGAGGCGGAGGGCTCCGGTTCCTGTGACATACCCGGCCATAAATCAACCTAAGAATTCCAATCTCAACACGCTCATAATTTAACGCTACGATGGAGGCTCTTTATGCTTACGGAACAACAGTTAACTTTAGAATTATTATTTGAACAATTGGGTTTGCCTTCTGATGAAGCCTCAATTACTCAATTTACCCATACCCATCAATTGCCATCTGAAGTGGCATTACCGGATGCTGAATTCTGGAGTGAGGGACAAAGTGCCTTCCTGCGTGAACATTGGCACCAAGATGATGAGTGGATTGTCATTATTGACAAGTTAAATCAGCTTTTACATGTGGAAAGTGACAAGCAGAGCACTTAAATGCATTCGTACAAAAAGAAACAACAAACCTAGTCAAATGACTAGGTTTTTTTTGTCTTATCTTATAAGTTAGATCTATAAATAATTACAATTTATCTGATATAAGGAGGGCGCGATGCTCGCAAAGAACCAACCATCCTTAGAGCTCTTGTTTTCTCAGCTCGGTCTCGCCAATAGTCCTGCGGCTATTGAATTGTATATACGTACCCATCAACTGCCAGCAGGGCTGTCCTTGCACGATGCGCCGTTTTGGAATAAAGCCCAACGTTCATTGTTGATCAGCCATTTGGTACAAGATGATGATTGGGCAATTTGGGTCGATGAACTGAATCAGCAACTGCACATGGACGCTTATAGACGTCAACTTGCTTGATCATTTTTCCTATATTTTCTGATATTTAAAATAAGATGATATAGCTTGTATTAAAAAACGCCTCATTTGAGGCGTTTTTGTTCTTTGGCTTAATGCATTTTGCTTTTTAATATTTTGTTAAACCATTCGTGCTGACGATAATCATTAAATGCATGATGCTGCTGTAATAATTCCAGCTCAAATTCGGCAGTGGTGGTGTACTTACCTAACCAGTGGCGGGTCAGGGCCGGCTCATTTTTACTGGCACTGGCATAGGCCAGAAAGAAATAAATGTCCCCATGTTCATAACTGGCCATTGGCTTTAAAATTTGCTGAGTAATCAGGGCGAAATGGTGCTCTTTGGTCAATTCAAAAAACATCATATAAGCCTTGGCCAGATGCAAAGATAGGTTGATATACATGCGCAGCGGCATTTCTTCAAATTCTACCCGGCCTTGTTCCAGCAACACTACGGCTTCTTGCAGGAAATGTCGCTGTTCCTGACGCAGTTCACTTAAAGTCACCAGCTGTAAACGAAGATCAGCACGTTCAAGCGTTAATTCCGGCGTATTGCCTTTTAAATACAATTGGTCAGTTTCACCCAGACGTTGAATAATCTGTTTGGTCGTTAATCGCATCAACGCAATCCTCATTTCTCAATAATGGCTATATGAGGTTAAAAATTAAAATTTAAAGCGGCATTGCGTCTTAGAGTAGTGAGGTATCACTTCTTAGCCAGGCGGTAATGGATAGGCGTTGCTGTTTAGAGATTAAAACTTCATGTAATAAATCGCTCTGGAACAGCGCCATTCGGTTCGGTTTTGGCTGGATAATATGCCACTGGCCATGTTTGTCCTGCAGGCGTAGTTCACCGCCCCAGTCCGTCTGCCATTGTCCATGTAAATAATACACACTGGAAATCATCCGGCCATTTTTATCTTGAGGATTGTCGCGGTGCAGGGTATAGAACTCACCCGCGTGATAGCAAGCGAAATGTGCTTCGACATCTTTGATGCCTAAATAAAACGCGCGGTTTAAAATTTGAGAAAATTGTTGAAGGGTTTGAATATGTCGGTGGGAAATTTGAAATTCAGGTTGTAACCAAAGAATATGATCACTACGGATGTTGTTAACGACACCATTTTGAATGGCTGCATTACGAAATTCGTTTAAGTGGCTTAAGCATTCTTGACTCACTGCATGTTGATATTCGCTAGAGTAAGCATCGTCAACAATACTAAAGCCATGTTGATCTAAATCATCTAAGATTTGATCAACATTCCAATCCCCTGGGATGATAACTGCTTCCATTTTTTCAATTCTCGATAGTGTGATAAAAAAAGGTCCGCTATTTTAGTGCAATAATCGTTTCTGAACGAAATAGTTTTTCATGTTAAAATAGCAATTGATCTTAGGAATAATTGAAACATGAATTACCGTCACTCTTACCACGCAGGCAACTTTGCCGATGTCATGAAGCACGTTTTATTGCTTCAGTTGTTGACTCGACTGAATGCAAAAGACAAACCTTATCGCTATGTAGATACACATGGTGGTGCAGGTAAGTATGATTTGTCGACTGCCGAAGCGCAAAAATCAGGTGAGTTTTTAAACGGTATTCATCGTCTGGTTAAGCTTGATGATTCGATCAAGCGTAATGCACCTGAAGGCGTACAACAATATTTGAAAATTGTTGAAAATATGCGTGAAAACTTTGGTAAGGGTGCTTATCCGGGTTCACCGTGGTTTGCGCTAGAAGGCATGCGTGAGATTGATAAAGCGACCATTTTTGAAATGCAGCGTGATGTGTTCCAGCAACTTCGTCATAATATTTTTGACAAGCGTGCAGGTTTGCATGAGCGTGATGCATACGAAGGTCTTTTAGCAGTCATTCCACCAAAAGAAAAACGTGGTCTGGTGATGATCGATCCACCGTATGAGCTGGAGCGTAAAGATTTTCCGCAGTTGGTAGAACTGCTAGTTGCTGCTTATAAGAAATGGCCGACAGGTGTATTCGCCGTTTGGTATCCAATTAAAGACCGTGCCATGATTGAACGCTTTGAGAAGAAAATGTTCAAGACCGGTATCCGCCGTCAACTGGTTTGTGAAGTCTGTGTATGGCCGGATGATACTCCAGTGGGCTTGAACGGTTGTGGTTTGCTGGTGATTAACCCGCCTTGGAAATTCTCTGAAGATGCAGATGAAGCACTACAGTGGTTATTCCCGCATCTTCGCATGAGTGAAAATGGTGGTCACGCTGCAGTTCGCTGGTTAGTGGGCGAGTAATTTTTTTAAAGATCAGGTCATAGCTAGGATCGACAAGAATGACAAATATAAGCAAACCGGAACGCGACTCTTCAACTGAAGTGCCTTTTGATGGCATCACCTTTGAGGTGGAAGAAGAGGAGCATACCCAGGAAGGGCAAAAAGTTAAGCGTCGAGGCATCTATCTATGGCCGAACCTGATTACAACGGCAGCGTTGTTGTCAGGTTTCTACTCGATTATTGCCAGTATGAATGGGGATTTTCAGCAAGCCATTTATGCGATTTTTATTGCGGCATTACTGGATGGATTGGATGGTCGTGTAGCACGTGCGATTGGCGCACAAAGTCCGTTTGGCGAACAGTTCGATTCTCTTTCTGACATGCTGGCTTTTGGTGTGGCTCCCGCTATTTTGATGTATAGCTGGGGCTTGAGTGATTTGGGCCGTATTGGTCTGGCGGCTTGTTTTGTTTATACCGCATGTGCTGCGTTCCGTCTGGCACGTTTCAATGTACAGATTGGTGTGGTCGATAAACGTTATTTTATCGGTGTGGCAAGTCCTCTGGCTGCCATCATGATTGTATCATTAGTCTGGGTCGGTCTGGATTTTCCAGAAATCTTTGATATTCGTGAACCTTCTCTTCAGGTCATTAATGCAGTGGTCATTATTGCGGTGGGCTTGTTGATGATTTCCAATATCAAATATTATTCATTCAAAACAGTAGAACGTAAACGGGTTCCATTTTTTGTCCTACCAATTGCCGTATTCGTCTTTGCAGCGATGACTTATAATATTCCTGTCGGTATTCTGGTCATTTCTATTCTCTATGCCTTGTCTGGTTTCGTGACCACCTTTATGGCAAAAAGATCGAGTACATTATAAAAAAGATAAGGAGTCTGAAATGCGGTTTCTTCAAGATTTTCTAGATCGTTCGAAACAGCTGAATCAGACTCCTACTGTTTCGCGCTATCCTGCCTATCATGGCCCTACCTCAAAATATAAAATTATTCATCAAGGATTAATGATCCCCGGACTTCCGGCACCGCTCTATTATTTAAACTTTCTGAGTATTATCGGGCAACCCAATGCCCCCATGCTGGCAAACCCCAGTGCAATTGAAACCACAGCCCTGGATACCACCACCGTGATTTGCAGTTCGAGTCCGCATATGGTGGGGCAATTGCATCACTATTCGGTCAAGCAGGACTGTCATTTTAAATCGGGTCTGTTTCAGTTTCTGGATCGGGAGCAATTGAGTGGAAGTTTTCCAAATTTTCGTTTGCAGCGTTTTGACTCGGAACTCAGTTTTGATTTAAATATTCAAACCACTCAACTGATTTCTCATTTTACCCAAATGCGGTTTTCCTTGGCAGATCACTGGTCTTTGCTGTGTCATTGTCAGGGAACAGTGAATTATAAAGCGCAGCAGTATACGATCGATAGTCTGGGAAGCTTTGAATACGCCCGGAGTTTTAACTTTCCCTATCTGCCTTTGGCTTTCCTGACTTATCAAATTATTAATCTCAGTGAAAACCGGCAACTGTTGTTGGCACAAATTCGGGATGGTTTTAATCGTATTGTTCAGTCGCGGATATATCTTCGTGATTTAAAAAACATGCGGACCCAAATGTTCGATCGCAAAGTTTATTTTAAAGTTCATCGTGTTTATCCGCGTGTTACGACACCCAATCGACAAAGTATGTATTTGCCGCGCGAATTTGAATGGTGTTATGAAAATGCAGACGGTACTTGTATCTGGGTACAAGGTCAAAGTCGTGGAGATTTTAAATTTGGCCTGGCAGCGGGCTATGTAGGAAGTTTTAGTTATCAAGTAAAAATAAATGAAGAAACCGAAAGTGGGGAGGGGGGCTATTGTGAATACATAGATTGCCGGCCTTTACGCTTTCAGGAACAGAATAAAACTGAAAAAGATTAAGTCATTTATCCAATTCAGTCCCTTTACTGCTCAAGAAATGAAGAAAATTGCGATTTTTGTAGAATAAATAAACAGTCGTGGCATTTTTGCCGAATTATTTAAAAATAGGGGTTGTATTGGGTTGGGAATCCTGTAGAATGCACATCCATCGGCGGTGATGAAGATTAAAACTTCTGATAAAACAGTGACTTAGTTAAGTTTGATTGAGTTGGGTTTTATTTGATAAGTTTAAAAATAATCTGAATTACTGGTTGACTTTCTAGAGATAGAGAGTAATATAGCCGACCTAGCTTGCTGGTGACGAATTAGCAAGAAGATCATTAAGAGATTATGAAGAACAACTTGTGTGGATTTTTACTGGTTGATCGATCGAAATTATTTTCATTGATTGATGGTAGAAATTACTCGAAGTTTATTTGAGAAATATTTGTCAGAAAATTGATGAGCCAAGATTGGCACCCTTTAAGGTGCTACATAGTATTAAACTGAAGAGTTTGATCATGGCTCAGATTGAACGCTGGCGGCAGGCTTAACACATGCAAGTCGAGCGGGGAAATGTAGCTTGCTACATTACCTAGCGGCGGACGGGTGAGTAATGCTTAGGAATCTGCCTATTAGTGGGGGACAACATCTCGAAAGGGATGCTAATACCGCATACGTCCTACGGGAGAAAGCAGGGGACCTTCGGGCCTTGCGCTAATAGATGAGCCTAAGTCGGATTAGCTAGTTGGTGGGGTAAAGGCCTACCAAGGCGACGATCTGTAGCGGGTCTGAGAGGATGATCCGCCACACTGGGACTGAGACACGGCCCAGACTCCTACGGGAGGCAGCAGTGGGGAATATTGGACAATGGGGGGAACCCTGATCCAGCCATGCCGCGTGTGTGAAGAAGGCCTTTTGGTTGTAAAGCACTTTAAGCGAGGAGGAGGCTACCGAGATTAATACTCTTGGATAGTGGACGTTACTCGCAGAATAAGCACCGGCTAACTCTGTGCCAGCAGCCGCGGTAATACAGAGGGTGCAAGCGTTAATCGGATTTACTGGGCGTAAAGCGCGCGTAGGTGGCCAATTAAGTCAAATGTGAAATCCCCGAGCTTAACTTGGGAATTGCATTCGATACTGGTTGGCTAGAGTATGGGAGAGGATGGTAGAATTCCAGGTGTAGCGGTGAAATGCGTAGAGATCTGGAGGAATACCGATGGCGAAGGCAGCCATCTGGCCTAATACTGACACTGAGGTGCGAAAGCATGGGGAGCAAACAGGATTAGATACCCTGGTAGTCCATGCCGTAAACGATGTCTACTAGCCGTTGGGGTCTTTGAGGCTTTAGTGGCGCAGCTAACGCGATAAGTAGACCGCCTGGGGAGTACGGTCGCAAGACTAAAACTCAAATGAATTGACGGGGGCCCGCACAAGCGGTGGAGCATGTGGTTTAATTCGATGCAACGCGAAGAACCTTACCTGGTCTTGACATAGTAAGAACTTTCCAGAGATGGATTGGTGCCTTCGGGAACTTACATACAGGTGCTGCATGGCTGTCGTCAGCTCGTGTCGTGAGATGTTGGGTTAAGTCCCGCAACGAGCGCAACCCTTTTCCTTATTTGCCAGCGGGTTAAGCCGGGAACTTTAAGGATACTGCCAGTGACAAACTGGAGGAAGGCGGGGACGACGTCAAGTCATCATGGCCCTTACGACCAGGGCTACACACGTGCTACAATGGTCGGTACAAAGGGTTGCTACCACGCGAGTGGATGCTAATCTCAAAAAGCCGATCGTAGTCCGGATTGGAGTCTGCAACTCGACTCCATGAAGTCGGAATCGCTAGTAATCGCGGATCAGAATGCCGCGGTGAATACGTTCCCGGGCCTTGTACACACCGCCCGTCACACCATGGGAGTTTGTTGCACCAGAAGTAGGTAGTCTAACCTTAGGGGGGACGCTTACCACGGTGTGGCAGATGACTGGGGTGAAGTCGTAACAAGGTAGCCGTAGGGGAACCTGCGGCTGGATCACCTCCTTAACGAAAGATTGACGATTGGTAAGAATCCACAACAAGTTGTTCTTCATACGATGTATCTGAGGGTCTGTAGCTCAGTTGGTTAGAGCACACGCTTGATAAGCGTGGGGTCACAAGTTCAAGTCTTGTCAGACCCACCAAATCTGACTAACGAAGCATGAAAGTGCTGAAGCAAACAGAACGGAACGATACATTGACTTATTGATAAGCTGGGGACTTAGCTTAGTTGGTAGAGCGCCTGCTTTGCACGCAGGAGGTCAGGAGTTCGACTCTCCTAGTCTCCACCATACTTCATATCGTAATGCATAAAGCAAAGCTATAATGCTATCACTTGAAAGTTAACAAAAGCTACGTTAGACATAGTAATCAATACAGTATTGATTGTTAGTTTAGTCCTTAAGCGATCAAGTGTTTAGATCCTAGAGATTAACAAGTACAAGCGTTATGATACGCGCACTTGATAACCTCTGTGATTTATCACAGTTTCCTGACCTGACGAAGGCTGGAAAAATCATTAACAGAATATATTTGAGTTGAAATAATTTGTTCATACTCATGACTGACATTAACACTAGCAGTGATTTATTACTGTGATGTGAAGATGAAAGAAATGAGTTACTAGCGAAATTAACTGAATCAAGCGTTTTGGTATATGAATCTAATTGAAGCTGTACGGTGCTTAAGTGCACAAACGCCAACTGTATGAGCGTGATGAGAGATCATCACAATCTGTTGCTTATCCTACTTGTAAGGATAAACGACTGTTTGGGGTTGTATAGTCAAGTAATTAAGTGCATGTGGTGGATGCCTTGGCAGTCAGAGGCGATGAAAGACGTGATAGCCTGCGAAAAGCTCCGGGGAGGCGGCAAATATCCTGTGATCCGGAGATGTCTGAATGGGGAAACCCACTTACCATAAGGTAGGTATTGCAACATGAATACATAGTGTTGCAAGGCGAACGAGGGGAAGTGAAACATCTCAGTACCCTTAGGAAAAGAAATCAATTGAGATTCCCTCAGTAGCGGCGAGCGAAAGGGGAAGAGCCCATTAAGTCATATAAGTTCTAGTGGAACGCTCTGGGAAGTGCGACCGTAGACGGTGATAGTCCTGTACACGAAAGGGCTTATATG